>CAYTXD010000060.1:0-6972 GCA_964441305.1 Microcaldota archaeon | reverse complement strand
GCTCATCGCACCCAAGGTGGGAAAAGGCATAGTATGCCTCTTCAATCTCATCCTCCCCTCCAAGCTCGCTGTTTTCGGCAAAAAAGGGCAGGCTAACATTATCAGGATGCTGCGTGCTCATGCATTTAGGTATCTTCATAATAAGCCCTCCCCAATATCAGCATGAATATGTTTAAATAAAATTCGCATGTAAAGTAATGCCCTAATGGGCCGGTAGTCGAACGGCCTTTTTCTTTCTCTTTGCGGAGAAAGAAAAAACCCGGGGAAAAAGAAAGAGACGCAAAAACCCGGAAAGGCCCGACAATGGTAAGACGTCTGCCTTACATCCTTTTTCTTTCTTGTAAGAAAGAAAAACCTTTGACGGCTTCGCCGTCAAAATTTGACAACGAAGTTGTCAACCCTTGACGAAAAAGAAAGAAAAGGTAAGCACGCAGAAGACCGGGGGTTCGATGAGCCTTTTTTTGGGTTGTTTGGAGCTCCGCTCCAAAAATTACGAAGCAGTCGGCTTCGAATTGCCAAAAAAGGATTCACCCAAAAAAGCTGGAAAATCCTCCCCGGCCCATTTGTTTTTTATTTAAGCTTTCAATCAAACCAGCCAAACTTTTCGAAAAGCTTTCTGTCCCTTTTTTCTATGAATGGAATTGCCTTTATGTCCATTTCCTCCTTGCAATCCTTATACATTCTCCAGTAAAAATCCCGAATTGAGAATTCACCCTGCCCGCACTCAATTGCCCTTTTCATGCGCAAAACTCTCTGCCCGCACTCGCCATCCCTCTTTTCTATCATGCGCATTACTGCCTGGTTGTCCCTTTTTGATATGTTCATCATAACCCCGCCCAATTGCATGGCTGCCAGTAAGCCAAGTCCAGGTTAAATTATGCATTACATGCTTTTTAACTTTGCCTTCCTCCTTCACTTATGGCAAGGAAAAAAGACAAAGTTATTGTAACAGTCCTCGGAGAGGACAAGACGGGCATAGTGGCAAAAGTTTCCACTGCACTCTCTAAATTGGGAGCAAACATAGAGGACCTGAGCAGCACGAAGATGCAGGACATGTTTGCGATGCTCATACTCGCAGACATAAGCAATTCCAAGCACTCATTCAAGAAAATCTCTTCCGAGCTTAAAAAATCGGGCGAAAAGGCAGGGCTCCAAATTTTGGTCCAGCACGAAGACGTTTTCAAGTTCATGCACAGGGTTTAGAATTCAAGTTCAAACTTTTTGAGGTGCCCCTCTTCCCCCCTCACTTCTCCTGTGACCATAATATACTTCTCAAGGCCTGACCTCATAATCTTTTTCTTTAGCAGCTCGTCCATTTGGAATACTCCTGCAGGGTTTTCCATCAGCACTTTGATGTTTATCGGCCTCTCCCTTTTTCCGGCATGCACTTCCACCTTTTCAATTGCATTTGCAGAAATCGCATGTATTCCAACAGTTCCCGCCTCATAAGGGATTCTTGCCCTCCCCTCCGCCATATCCAGCGCGTCCGCAATTTTCACCACACCCGCTTCAACAGTTGAAGGCTTGAGGTGGTCGTGCGCAACTATGCAGTGCATAACTTCGGTTCTGATTATCTCCTTTTTCTCCTTACCGTAACCTTTCAGCAGCTCTGCCATCACATCATATGCAATAAAAGCCCCGGTTTCATCATGCCTGTCCCTGTCTACAGCATTCCCAATATCATGAAGGCAAGCTCCCAAGAAAACAACAATTTCCGCATCCTCATTTTTCATTCCGTAATCCTTGACTATACTCGGCTCTATTCCAGCATCCACAAGGGTTCTCAGTATTTTCAGCGCCGCATTTGCAACAATTTTCACATGAACATACCCGTGGTCGCTGTAATTCATCCTGCTAACAAGCATTACGTTGCTCGCCTTATAGAGTGCCTGCACCCTCTTGCTCCTGTCAATTCTCTTTGCAAGCTCCTCAAGCTGCTTGTTTCCCTTTGCCGGTATCACAAATGCCATGCAATTGCTTCATGTGCTAAGAATAAAAACATGCACCCCCAACTAATCCTGGTGGGAAAATGCCTTTCAGCTCGGATGAGATAATTGAAACATTCAAAATGATAAAGGAGGAGCACCTTGATGTGCGCACAGTCACAATGGGAATTTCTCTTATGGACTGCGCGGACCCTGACAGCAGAAAAATGTGCAAAAAAATTGAGGAGAAAATCACCAAGCACGCAAAAAACCTTAACAAAAAAGCCGCCGAGCTTGAGGAGAGGTATGGAATACCCATCATAAACAAGCGAATTGCAGTAACCCCAATAGCCTTCCTTCTCGAATCATCCCCGAAAAAATCTACAGCTTTAGCAATAGCGAAAACTCTCGACAAAACAGCAAAGAAGCTGGGCATAGACTTCATAGGGGGCTTTTCCGCGCTTGCTGACAAGGGGTTCACAAAAGGAAGCGCTGCGCTAATCGACTCAATTCCCGAGGCACTTTCCAAAACAGAGCGTCTCTGCGCTTCAGCAAATGTTGCCTCCTCCCAATCAGGGATAAACATGGATGCAGTGCTGAAAATGGCAAAAGCGATAAAGAAAACATCTGAACTCACCAAAAGAAAAAACGCAGTTGGATGCGCAAAGCTCGTTGTTTTCGCAAACGCAGTGCCCGACAACCCATTCATGGCAGGCGCATTCCACGGGCCAGGGCTTCACGAGGTGACGATAAACGTAGGAATCAGCGGGCCGGGAGTGGTTAAAACTGCAGTGCAGCTCGCAAAAGAAAAGAACTTCCGGGACCTGGCAGCAGAGATAAAGAGGACTGCATTCAAGATAACGAGAGTGGGGGAGCTTATGGGCAGGGCGCTTGCAGAAGAGCTGAACTGCGAATTCGGGATTGTTGATCTTTCCCTCGCGCCAACAACCAACCAAGGAGATTCGGTTGCGGAAATACTTGAGGAAATGGGTCTCGAAAAAGCAGGCACCCACGGCACAACTGCGGCACTCCTGATACTTACGGATGCAATGAAGAAAGGCGGGCTGATGGCAACAAGCTCGGTTGGAGGGCTTTCCGGCGCGTTCATACCTGTTAGCGAAGACACCGAGATGAATGAATGCGCAAAAACAGGCGCGCTTTCCCTTGACAAATTGGAAGCATTGACTTCAATATGCTCTGTCGGGCTTGACATGGTCTGCCTTCCTGGAAGCACTTCTGCTGAAACGATAGCAGGGATTATTGCCGATGAGATGGCAATAGGCGTTATTAACAACAAGACCACCGGCTGCCGGCTTATCCCAGTTCCGGGTAAAAAGGCAGGGGGGGAAGTAAATTTCGGAGGCCTCCTTGGAAAGGGAACAATAATGAAAACAAATAAATTCTCCTCAGATAAATTCACAAAAAGAAAAGGGCAGATACCAAGAACTGCGGGCTCGGTGAGAAATTGATACTGGTATTTACAACTTTTGAAAAGGAGAAGGAAGCAAAGGAAATGGCGGGAGAACTGCTAAAGAAAAGGCTAATTTCATGCGCAAACATAAGAAAAATCTCCTCTCTTTATGAATGGAAAGGCAAAATGGAAAAGGAAACCGAGTATGAGCTTGAGCTGAAGGCGGCAAAAAGAAACTACCGAAAAATTGAATCCGAAATTAGGAAAACCCACCCCTACGAGCTTCCTGCAATTTATGCGATAGAACCTTTCGCAGCAGAAAAGAAGTTTGACAAATGGGCAAGCGGCACTAAATAAACTCCCTAATTTTTTCAACTGCTTTTTCAGGAGTATCCGCGACTTCAATTCCCGGCTCAAGCTTTCCGAAAAACTCAACCGCCTCCTTTTCCTGATTAAGCAAAACCACGTTCCTTCCTGCTTTCAGCGCCAGCGCAACTTCAGATGCAGTTCCCGCGCCCATTCCGCACGCAACCACAACATCGCTGGAAAGCACATTGATATTATTCCTCGCACTCCCCATGCCTGTAAATATGGCTATCTCCAAATGCTCCGAAATTCCCCCTGCATCTCCAGAGGGGAGAACACCAACAACAGTTCCTCCTATCTTTTTTGCCCCCCTGCTCGCCGCATCCATAACTCCCTCTTTCCTCCCTCCGGTAAGCAAAACCCATCCATTTTCCGCTATGAGCTTCCCAAGCTTCTCCGCGCACTCGAAAACTTCCCTGCCCGCGCTCCCGGGCCCCATAACGCCAACAACTTTCCTCCTCATAAAACCAGCTACTCCTGTTTTTCCTGCCGTTCCATTTGCCTATACAATAAGCTACTCTAACTCTTCTTCCTCTTCCAGCTTCTTTTTCTCAATCGTCTGGAATTCGGATATGCATTTTTGAAACTTCTCCTTTACCTCATCTTCCTTTATCTGTTCAGGAGATCTGGGTTCTACCTCTATCTTTTCCTCGCTTTCCAAAATAAGGCTTGATTCCTCAACAACGCCCTCAACCGGCTCCATTATCTTTTCCATTTTCTCGAATTTTTTTGCAACCTTCTTCTCATCTATTTTTGGGGAATTGCTTCCTCTTTCAGGGTCATCCTTTTTTTCCATCTTCCCTTTCTTTTCCCCCTTTTCTTTCCTGCCCTTATCGCCTTTCTTCCCTTTCTTCCCCTTGGTCTTTTTTCGAGCCATAATACCGCTTGAAATTATGTTTAATCCTTTTTATTTCTTTCCCCACAATATCCGAGCATGCTCATGAAAATATTCGAAAAGAAAGGCGAAAAGATAGTTGCAGTATGCGATTCCGAGCTTCTTGGAAATGTTTACAGGGAGGGGGAGACCGTTCTTGACCTTGACTCCCATTCCCATTTCTACAATGGCGAAAAGTCAGATAAAACGGCAGTAAAGGATGCACTGGAGAGCGCAACCTCTGCGAACCTGGTAGGCAAAAAATCGGTTTCAGTTGCGGTTGAAATGGGCCTTGTTTCGGAAGGGGAAATACTAAAAGTACAGGAAATCCCCCATGCTCAAATCTATAAATTATAACATCAACAATATAATCGGTTTTCTTAATGGATTGGACCTACCCGAGTGAAGACGGCCGTTTCGGAGATTACGGAGGCAAATTCATACCTGAGGTGCTGGTTCCCGTTTTCAGGGAAGTCGAGGAGGCCTACAGAAAGGCGAAAAGCGACCCTGAATTCCAGAAGGAGCTTTCTTCCTACCTTAGGGATTACGGAAGGCCCACCCCCCTCTACTTTGCGAAAAACCTTAGCAAAAAGCTGGGAGCCAATATTTACCTTAAGCGTGAGGACCTGCTGCATGGCGGCGCCCACAAGGGAAACAACTGCGTTGGGCAGGCACTTCTCGCGAAATACATGGGAAAGAAGAGAGTGATTGCTGAAACAGGGGCAGGGCAGCACGGGGCGGCCATAGCTATGGCATGCGCAATGCTCGGCCTTGAATGTGTTGTTTACATGGGGGAAGTGGACATGGAAAGGCAGTCCCCAAATGTTCTCAGGATGAAGCTCTGCGGAGCTGAAGTGGTGCCCGTAAAATCGGGCCAGAGAACACTCAAGGACGCGATAAACGAGGCTATAAGGGACTGGATTTCCAATGTGGAAACAACATATTACTGTATCGGCTCGGTGGTGAGCGGGCACCCTTATCCGCTTATGGTGAGGGACTTTCAATCAATAATAGGCAGGGAGACAAAGGAGCAGATGGAAAAGCTCGGAAAAAAGCCGGATGCCCTGGTCGCCTGCGTTGGAGGGGGAAGCAATGCTATCGGACTTTTCTACCCGTTCATAGAAGATGAGGACATACAGATGTTCGGTATAGAGCCGGCGGGAAGAAATATTGAAAACCTTGGCGAACATGCCGCATCCCTGCTTAAGGGAAGGAAAGGCATCCTGCATGGCATGCTTTCTTATTTGCTTCAAACCGAAGAGGGGCAGGTCGCCCCGGTGCATTCCATTTCCGCGGGTCTTGACTATCCCGGAGTCGGGCCCGAGCATTCACTTCTCAAGGATATGAGGAGGGTTAAATATGACGCAGTTACAGATGACGAGGCTCTTTCCGCCTTCAAGGAGCTGTCTGAAACGGAGGGAATAATACCTGCTTTGGAAAGCGCCCATGCGACAGCCTACCTTGAAAAAATCGCGGGTGAATTTCAGGGAAAGAACATTGTAGTATGCCTTTCGGGAAGGGGAGACAAGGATTTGGGAATAATCTCACAATATTTTGAGTGATTTGTATGGAACTGCTGAAAAAGGCATTAAATGAAAAGGCGCTCATGTCTTTCATTACCTTAGGTTACCCCTCTCTTGATGCTTCGGTGAAATTCGCGGATGCCCTTCTGGAGAACGGCACCGACATACTGGAAGTAGGAATACCCTTCTCGGACCCTATGGCAGACGGCCCTACGATACAGGCGGCATCCAACAAGGCGCTTGAGAGGGGCGCTACTCCTGAAAAATGCCTTGAAACAATTTCTAAAATTCACCAGAAACACCCCGAAGCGCCAATAGTGGTTCTTACTTATTATAACCTAATTTACAGGATGGGAGTTGAAGAATTTGTAAAAAGGGCAAAGCAGGCAGGGGTGAGCGCAATTCTTGCCGCAGACCTTTCAATAGAGGAATCGTCTGAATTTGGGGAAGCTTGCAAAAAGCATGGAATAGGAACAGTGTTCATAGTCGCCCCCAACACCCCCGGGGAAAGGATTAATGAAATTTCGGAACACACCACCTCCTTTATCTACCTTATGGCCCGTTACGGAATAACCGGGGCGAAAAAGGAGCTCGGGGAGATAACCTTTAATGCCATAAAAAAGCTCAAGAAGGAAACAGATCTCCCGGTCTGCGTTGGCTTCGGCATCTCCTCGCCTGAGCACGTGAAAGCAGTATGGGAAGCAGGTGCGGACTGCGCCATTGTTGGAAGCGCATTCATAAACCAGATAGGTGAAGATGCCGAAAAATCCTCCCAAAAACTTGCCGAACTCTCCAGGGAATTGAAGCAAATTCCACTGGGGCTGTGGGACAGAAATAATGTTTAGTCCTTAACGATTACAACATAGGCGCGCT
>CAYTXD010000059.1:0-6974 GCA_964441305.1 Microcaldota archaeon | reverse complement strand
GCCACGAGTACAGGACTATGGACAAGGACTACTGGAGAAAGGTGCAGCACTCTCTCCTAAAAATGCACGAGCAGGGGCTTGTTTACAGGGCAGAGCACCCTGTTTTCTGGTGCCCGAAATGCTCAAGCGCAATAGCAAAAACAGACACCGAGGAAATGGAGAGGCACACCCAGCTCAACTACCTGAAATTCCTCGGAAAGGATGAGGAACTGATTATTGCAACAACAAGGCCGGAGTATTTGCACGCATGTGTTGCGGTCCTGTTCTACCCTGATGACAGGAGATATGCAAAATATGCCAATGAGGAAATTGAAACCCCTCTCGGGAAAAAAGTGAAAGTAATACCCGATAAAGAGGTGGACATGAATTTCGGAAGCGGGCTGGTGATGGTATGCACCTACGGGGACAAGCAGGACGTGGTGTGGAAATACAGGCACGGCCTCCCGACAATCAAGGCAATGGACTCGCGAGGAAAGCTCATCAATGCAGGAGAATTCGACGGGCTGAAGGCGGATGATGCAAAAAAGAAAATAATGGAAAAGCTTGAGGCAGAGGGAAAAGTTGAGAAAATAGAAGATCTTCCCCAAATAATAAAGGTTCATGACAGGTGCAAAAGGCCCATTGAGCTTCTTGACAGCACCCAGTGGTTTGCAAAAATAAAAGGGAAGCAGAACGAAATAATAGAAACCGCAAGAAAGATGAAATGGGTGCCCGACTTTTCCATCTCATACTTAATCGATTGGGCAGAGAATGTTGAGTGGGACTGGGTAATCTCAAGGCAGAGGGTTTTCGGAACCCCTCTCCCATTCTGGTACTGCAAGAAGTGCAACAAAAACTACCCTGCAAAATACGAGGAGCTGCCGGTAAACCCTCCGGAAATTGGGCCCAGGAAATGCGAGTGCGGGGAGGAGCTCATTCCAGAGCCGGCGACATGCGACTGCTGGGTTGACTCAAGCATAACCCCTCTTGTAATTGGAAAGTGGCCGGATGACGAAAATTTCCTGAAAAGGGTATACCCTTCATCTTTAAGGCCCCAGGGAGTCGAGATAATACGCACCTGGGCATTCTACACTATTTACAGGTGCAAGGAGCTTACCGGCAAGCCCTGCTTCCATGAGCTCCTGCTTAACGGAAACGTGCTCGCCCCGGACGGAAAAAAGATGAGCAAATCACTCGGCAACATCATTGCGCCAGACAAATTGATAAGCGAATACAGCGCGGACGCCATACGCCAGTGGGCGGCAATGTCCGGTGCAATGGCAAAGGACAGGCCGTTCAACTACCAGGATATTAAGTACGCGAAGAACTTCAACACCAAATTATGGAATGCCTCAAAATTCGTTTCAAAAGCGCTCGAAGATTACAATCCATCAGGAAATGAAAAAAGCTCCCTGCGCAAAATTGACAAATGGATTCTCTCCCGCCTAAACTCTCTTGTAAAAACATGCACTGCGGAATTCGAAAATTACAGCTACCATGCAATCATGAACGGAATTCACCAGTTCTTCTGGAACGAATTCTGCAACTACTATTTAGAATACATAAAATACAGAATATATGATGAGGGAGATGCGAAGGAGGCCGCGCAATACACGCTCCGCAAAGTTCTCCTGACCTCTCTTAAATTGATGGCACCATTCATGCCCCACATAACAGAGGAAATTTACGGAGACGTGTTTGCTGGCAAAAAGAGCATACACCTGGAGCACTGGCCTGAACCTGAAGAATCCGGGATAGATGCCGTGCTTGAGAAAAAGATTGGGGCTGCAAACGAAATAGTCAGCGAGATATGGAAGGCGAGGAGCGAGAGGCAGATGAAAGCGCGCGACGAGCTGGAGAGCGTTTCCATAAGTGCGCAAGAAAACCTTTTGAGCGGATTGGAGGAAGAGGTAAAAAACGCCTGCAAAATAAAAGAGTTGAAGATAAACTCCGGAGAAAAGTCAATAGAAATTAAGTGATTTGATGGCAAAGAAGAAAATTTACTTCGCAACAAACAACAAGGGCAAATTCTCCGAAGCCGAAAGAGTTTTAAAAACATACGGGCTAAATATTCAGCAACTTAACCACGAGCATACAGAATCTCGGCTGGACTCATGCGAGGAAATCGCAAAAACAGCCGCAAGGGAGATTTACGAAAAGCACAAAGTTCCCCTTATTGTTGAAGATTCAGGCCTGTTCATCGAATCCCTTAAAGGGTTTCCAGGTGTTTATTCGGCCTATGTTTTCGGCAAGCTCGGAAACGAGGGAATTCTGAAGCTAATGAAAGGCGAGAAAAACAGGAACGCATATTTCACTGCATCTGTTTCATTCGCCCACTCAAGAGGAATTGAGGCATTCACCGCAAAAACAAGCGGGGAAATAGCAAAAAAAGAGCGTGGAAAAAGCGGGTTCGGTTATGACCCGATATTCATGCCAAAAAACCATGAAAAGACCTTCGCCGAAGACGCGGAGCTAAAGTACAGGGTTTCGCACCGCGTGAAGGCAATGAAAATGTTTGCAAAATATCTTGTACTGCAATACAAAAGGTGAACAAATGGCAAGAAAGCACTCCAAGAAAAGAGGAAAATCAGGCTCCAAGAGGCCTCCAACAAAGACAGCTCCCGAATGGGTGGAGATGTCCGCTGGAGAAGTTGAGGAGCTTGTTTCAGAAATGGCAAAGCAGGGCTACGATTCCCCTGCGATAGGGCTCAAGCTGAGGGATGAATACGGAATCCCCAGTGTGAGGAACCTCTCTGGAAAAAAGGTTGAGAAAATAATGAAGGAGAGCGGGCAGAAGCTCACATATCCCGTTGATTTGCTCAACTTAATAAAAAAAGCGGTGCGGATGAGAAAGCACCTGCAGAAAAACATCACCGATACTTCAAACAAGAAAAAGCTCAATGACACCGAGTCAAAAATAAAGAGCCTTGTTAAATACTACAGGGAAACGGGCAAGCTTCCTGAGGACTGGAGATACAATCCTGAGAAGGCGGCCCTTATCGTAAAGTGATCTTATGGCTGACAAGAAAAAGAAAAAGGCAAGAGTTGTCGACAAGTGGAAGACAAAAAACTGGTACACAGTTGTTGCGCCGGACATGTTCGAGAACAAGGAGATGGGGCATGTTGTTGCCGCAGACGAATCCTCACTGCAGAACAGGGTGGTGAAGGCAAACCTCACCGAGCTTACCGGCCAGTTCAGCCAGGCAGGCGCATATACGACGCTCTCATTCAGGATTGACGATGTGAAGGGAAAGCAGGCAAAGACAAGGTTTGTCGGCCACGCGCTTTCTCCTGCTTACATCCGAACCCTTGCAAGAAGGAGAAGGTCGGTAATCAACGAGGTTGAGGATGTTCTCAGCAAGGACGGGATTGGCGTAAGGCTGAAGATGGTTGTTATAACTGCATTCCGCTCCAGCGCCTCCATCAAAACCGCATTAAGAAAGATGGTAAGGGAGGAGGCGGAAGCATTGGCGAAATCAACCGATTTCCAGCAGCTTGCGCAGGAGATTATTTTCGGCAAATTCTCAAGAAGGATACTTGCGAAGGTAAAGAAAATCGCGCCGGTTTCACGAGTGGAAGTGAAAAAGGCGGAAGTCAAGGAAATATTCAGTTGAAGTGATTCTATGATACCTGGCGGAATGGGCGGAATGAACCCAAAACAGATGAAAAAAATGATGGCCCAGATGGGAATCAAGAGCAATGACATAACCGCAAAAAGGGTTGTAATTGAAAAGGATGATGGAAAGATAATAATCACTTCCCCCCAGATAACCGAAATTGAGATGCAGGGCCAGAAAAGCTACCAAATTGTCGGCGAAATTTCATATGAGGAAACCGTGAAGGATGAGGATGCTGAAATGGTTTCAGAGCAGACCGGAACTTCCAAAGAAGATGCAAGAAAAGCCCTTGAGGAAGCCGGCGGGGACATTGCAGAGGCAATCATGAAGCTCAAGGGCGAGGAGTAAATGAGAAAAATAAGGATTTCATTTCCCCTTTTTTCTTTGGAGGCACAGCTTCTTGACAACAAAACAGCAGACAAAATTTACAGCACGCTCCCAATAACCTCCTCATCAAAGTTGTGGGGGGACGAAATCTATTTTTCAATACCCTTTCACATGGAAAAAGATGAGAGCGCAAAAGAGGTTGTTGAAAAAGGCGAACTTGGCTTCTGGCCTGAAGGGAACGCGTTCTGCATATTTTTCGGAAAAACCCCTGCTTCCAAAGAAGGCGAGATAAGGCCTGCAAGTGCCGTAAACATTTTTGGCAAAGTCCTCTCTCCGCTTGATGGGCTGAAAGAAGTTAACCAGGGAGACAAGGTTAAAGTTGAGATAATTTAGTTGGTTTTAAAAAAATTTTCAAACAAATTGGTTTTATGGCAAGCAGTGGATGGGTGTCAGCATTAAGGGCTCTGGTATGCCTTGCCGCCGGCGGAATGGTCGGCTACCTGATTTACCAGCGATTTGACGACTTGTGCATATCCGCAGCAGCAGGCCTTATCTTCTTCATTGTCGCAACATACCTGTTTTCCAAGGCAGTGAAATAGCAGGAAGCTGAGCTTGGCCGGTCAGGACTTAATCCATTTCATTGTCTCTCCAAAATCTTTTTCCACTCCCCTTTTGCCGAAATACTTTAAAATTATCCTGACATCTCTCTCCAGAAACTCCCCTGAATTCGGGTGCGCGAGAACAACCGCCTGCCCCACATCTATCATGTACGGCCCGTTCGGGGTGACCAGGATATTGTACTCACTCAAATCCCCATGCACCAGCCCGCTCTTGTAAAGCTTCCTTATATCCCCTAGTATTGACTCCAAATCCTCTTTTGGGTTTTCAGTTCCGTAATCCTGCAAAGTTGGAAAGGGGATTCCTTCATACCCGAGGAATTCCATCACTACAATATTCTTTTTCTGGAAAACCGGCTTTGGCGCATTAACATCTGCCCTTTCGCATATCCTCAAATTGGCATATTCCTTTGAAGCCCATTCGCAAATCATGTCATACCTTCTTTTTATATTCCTGAATCTCGGGTCTCCGATTATGTATTTCTTTATTTTGTTGAAAGTAGTTGTTTCAATCCTGTAAATCTTTACCGCGAGGAACCCATCTTCCCTGCCCGCCCTGAAAACATTCGCCTCCTTTCCGGTGGAAACGGGGCAATCCAGAGAATCGATAATCCCTTTCTTTATCATTCCGGAAAGGAGCTTCATTGTCCTTTCATCAAAAACTTCGGCCTCAAGCTTGCTCCGCTGCTTAATCTGCTTCACTTCCTTTGCCGGCC
The DNA here is from genome assembly GCA_964441305.1 of Microcaldota archaeon. Lineage (GTDB taxonomy): Archaea > Micrarchaeota > Micrarchaeia > Anstonellales > CAYTXD01 > CAYTXD01. The sequence goes on along the minus strand of CAYTXD010000059.1, from coordinate 1,718 downwards.
TTTTTTTCTTTTTGCCTCTTGCCATAAATAGAAATAGAAAATTAGGTTTATTTAATATGGCCTTTCTTCCTCAGCCAGCTTGCCTGGATTTTTGTGTACCTCCAAACAACGTCTCCCTTCTTGTCCCCCTCAATCTCCCAGGGTTTAATAAGAACTATGTCCCCATCTCTCACCCATATCCTTCTTCTCAGCTTTCCGGGAATCCTGCACATTCTTTCCTTTCCATCCTTGCAGTCAACAAGAAGCCGTCCTCCGCCCATTGTTCCCATAACAACTCCGAAAACCTCTCCTTCCCTGGGGAGCCTTACTCTTCCCACATAGTCCTGCTGGTTATTTCTTCCCTTTCCTTTGCCTCCCCCTCCTCTTCTTCTTCTTCCTGCCATCCTATCCCTTTACTGGCGCCCTTGCGCCGCATGCCTCGCATACCAGCATCGTGACTCCTGACTCATCAGCTAGCTTGGTGTCGGGCTTCTTGCATTCATTGCATATCACGTAATTGTCAATAAAGTAATTTAACTTGTCATTCAATACTCTGTCATATACTTTGGTGTGGATAATCAGTCGCCCCCCTTCAATGGAGTTGGGCGCGGCGAGCTCCTTTGAAAAATATTTTGCAATAAACTCCTTGTCCCTTCTCAAGTTCTGGGCAACGCTGTCAAAATTCTTGATTATTGTTTTGTTTCCCTGTATGAAGCTCTGGAATGTCGGCTTTTCCCATCTCTCTTCCCTCTGCACTTTGGCGGGAAGTTCCTCATATGCCTTATCAAGCATTTCTTCGTAAGAAGGAAGCTCCTCCTTTTCTGATTTAGCCATTAAGATTCACCACCTATTGTTTATACACCCAACGCTTATAAAACATCGCGATTAAGAGAATTTCGGTTTTGAGGCAACCCACAAAACTGAATTTGGATAGAGAAGTCTGCAAGACTTCGGAATCTCTTAATCGCTGTTATATTCGTCTGACCCTCTGGAAGACCTAAAATTTAGTGCAACGTTCCGAAGGAAAATTTTAGAGTTTTTGGATTACTGATAAATTCGACCGCAGGGAGTGTATATGTCCGAAGGACGAGAGAGAGGGCTTAGATTTATCTTTCTTTTATTATAAACGTAGAAACCTTTTTCTAATCACAAAATACTAATTTAATTTGGTTGAAACACAGATTCAGAAAAAATGGGTTCTTTATTGATGTCATAAATTCTTACTCCGCCTGATTCACCTGAAGCAGTATATTCTCCACCTTGAGCTTCCAGCGCATTGTTATAGTATGGTAAGAATTGGTTGGTGTATTGCATATCCCAAGTGGTTTTCCAGACGTTGGCACCCTGCTCCCATTTAATTTCCCCTTCGGGTGTTTCGTAAGTATGCCAATAAACTTCTTCAGAGCCTAAGATAATAGTTTGGTACCCATCATCTGATATTACTTTGAAATCAGGTGTATCGGAATTAAGATTTCTAGCTTTATATTCCATATTTGCTGTTTCTCCCTGATATGTCATCTCAACCTTGAAACTTATTTTATCTGATTTTGTATCTGTCTTCTCTTCTGGTTGATATGAAGTGGTTTTTGTTTCTTCTGTCTCATCTGGAATAGGTTCTTGTAGCTTGATATTGCCTTCTTCATTAATCTGTGTGTTTAATTCTGCAATCATTTTTTCTTCTTCTTCAGACTGCGGATTCATGCTTTTCATGTAGTCTAATATTTTTCCTATCTTTGTGC
>CAYTXD010000058.1:0-7054 GCA_964441305.1 Microcaldota archaeon | reverse complement strand
AGGCCGGTAATAGAAGTAAAGGATTTTGAAACCGGAAAACTTGAGTTCGAAATTTACAAATTCGGGGAGGAAACAGTCGTTTTCCCGGTAGGCGAGCAGGAGAAGAAAAAAGGCAAGCGCGGGGCGGGTAAGCAAAATGACTTCAAGAAAATAGAGAAAAAAGTGGCAAAGCTCCTTTCCCGCTCGGTACGCCATCCCTACGAAATTTCAATGAAGGACGACGTCCTCTACCTATACCTACACCCAAAAGACATTTCCAAGGTAATCGGGCGCGGAGGAAGGAAAATCTCCAAGCTTGAGCGCGATTTGGGGGTAAGCATACAGATTGAGGAATTTTGATGCATACAATACTTTCCATTGAAAACTACGATGAAGCTATTGAGCAAACCGAAAAGGCAATTATTGCTGACAAGCTGGTAGTATACCCCACAGACACTCTTTACGGGCTTGGCTGCAACGCACTTTCAAAAGAAGCAATAGGGAAAATCTACTCCCTCAAATCTCGCGAGAAAAGAAAGCCCCTCTCCGTAATAATGGCAAACAAAGAGATGATTGATGAATACTGCGAGCTCTCCCAGGAGCAGAAGGAAATGCTTGCCAAAATGCTTCCAGGGCCCTACACTTTTGTTGTAAATCTGAAAAAGAAAATGCCAGCAACAAATACCGAAAAGATAGGTATCCGCGTGCCTTCCCACTTTTTCATGAGAACAGTTTCCAAGCGCCTCTGGCTGCCGATAGTGGCAACTTCCGCAAACATAAGCGGGGAAAAGGAAGCATTAACTCTTGAAGAAGTTTCGGAAGAGGTAAAGCAAAAGTCCGACCTTTTGCTTGACGGCGGAAAGACAATTTACTCCAAACCCTCGACTGTAATCGACCTGGTTGAAAAAAAAGTTTTGAGAAAAGGCGCGGAAAGCCCATCCTTTCCAGAAGACAAGGAAGGAAATTTCAAGTGGTAGCATGAACACAACTTATTTCAAAGATGTTATAATCAAAAACCCGCCAGAAGTTTACGAGCCGGCTGAGGACTCCTTCCTGCTTGCAAATTTCCTTGACCGGGTTTCGGGAAAAATAATGGACATGGGAACCGGCTCCGGCATTCTTGCAATACTTGCCGCAAAAAACCCGGGCAACGATGTCACCGCTGCAGACATTAGCGAAGAAGCGCTGGAATGTGCGAAGGAGAACGCAAAAGAAAACGGCAGTCACATAAATACCCTGCAAACAGACCTCTTCACCTCGCTTGAAGACGGGAAATACGATGCAATACTATTCAACCCCCCATACCTCCCAACTTCAAAAAAAGAAAAACTGGACGGGCCTATAAACCGCGCATTTGACGGCGGAAAGGACGGAAGAGAAATTATCGACCGCTTTCTTCGGGAATTCGATTCATACCTCAACCCAGGTGGAAATCTTCTCATGGTCTCCTCTTCCCTTTCAGACACTGAAAAGACCTTAACCATCCTTAGGCAGAAAGGCTTCCAGGTTCAAGTACTCAAGGATGAGAGGATTTGGTTTGAAAAGCTCTCGGTAATAGGGGCGAAAAAATGAAGGCAAGAGTAGTTCTCGTTTCACCGGAATACCAGATAAACGTTGGCTCGGTTGCCCGCGTTTTGGCAAACTTCGGCCAGTCCGAGTTCTATATTGTAAACCCTTCCTGCAACCCAAAGGGATTCGATGCGATAAAATACTCCAAGCATGCAAAGGGCATTTTGGAAAAGGCAAAAATAGTCGACTCTATTGATTCCGCAACAAAAAATACTGATTTAGTGGTTGGCACCTCTGCGGCAATAAAAAGGCACCGCAAAACAGTGAGGAACCCTATCCCCCTCAGGGAATTTGCCCGAAAAAAACCAAAAGGAAAAATAGCAATACTTTTCGGAAGGGAGGGCACGGGCCTTACTTCCGAAGAGATTGACAAATGCGATATTCTTGTAAAGATAGAAACCTCCCGGAAATACCCAACATTGAACCTTTCCCACTCAGTGGCAATCTTTCTCCACGAGTTCACATCCTTTGAGCAGGGCCCCCTGATTGAAATCGCCCCCGGCTCTGAAAAGAACGAGCTTCTCAAGCAGTTCAACGCAATAACCGATTACTACTCAAAATCCCTCCGCAACGCGAGAAAAATCAAAGCATCCTTCAGGCGCGTCATCGGCCGCTCCATGATTTCAAAAGTTGAGGCATCAGCCCTTCTCTCAGTTTTCAAGAAGGCAAGGTATGAACTGGAAAAAAAATCTAAGAAGTAATGCTGCAAAGCCATTCCATAAACTTCCCAACTTCTTCCGTGTTTTGAATATGGTATTTCGCAAGCGTATCCTTTTTCCCAACCACCACACCTATTCCTTTTCCTGATTCTCTGATAAATTGGAAAGCATCCTCGTCAGTCACATCATCGCCAACATAAATGCATTTGCCAATTCCTTTCCTTTCCATACATCTTTCAATTCCCTTTCCTTTGTCCCATCCTTTCGGCCTCAATTCATAAACTTTTGAACCTTCCAGTATCTCCATCGCATCCTTATAGGGGGCGCATATCTCAAGGAATTGTTTCTTTGCAGTTATTGCTTCCTCCTTTTCCGCCCCCCTGTAATGGAGAACAATGGAGTATTCCTTGTTTTCAAAAATTATGCCATTTTTCTCAAGATTTCCCACCTTTTTTTCCACTTCCCCAACAATTTCCCTGTACTTCTCCATTCCCCTTTCCCCCATACCCTCCAATTCCATCCCGTGCATGCCGATTACCCCAACCCTGCCTATTTCCAAGTTTTTTCTTATATACTCTACAGGCCTTCCTGTAACTATCACTACACCCAAATCCTTCTTTGCCGTAAGCTTTTCCAAAAGTTCCACCATCCCTCCGTCCGGCACAGCTTTTGAAGGGTCGCTCACAAATGGAACCAGCGTACCATCGTAATCAAGAAAGAGAATAAACTTTTCTCTGGAAAATTTCCGGATATCCGAAAGGAAATCAAAAAGGTATTTACTCATACAATTTTCCCCACCGGTCGCAGAACTTCCCAAGCCACCAGTAAATATTCCTGTTTCTGGTATTGTTTTTCATCTGGTTGAATCTTGCCACTGCATCCCCTTCTTCCATTTCCAGTGCCTGCATAATTCCCTTTCCAATTCCGTCAATATCATACGGATTTATTTTCACCGCGCCCTTAAGGTCATCTGATGCGCCTGCGAATTCGCTGAGCACCAGCTTTCCCGCTTTTTCCCCTCTTGCGGCGATATACTCCTTTGAAACCAGATTCATCCCATCAACAAACGGAGTTACCAATCCCACATCCGCAGCTCTATAGTATGCAAGAAGCTCCTTCTGGCTCACCATCCTGCAGAAGTAGAAAACAGGCAGCCATTCAAACCGATGGTACCTTCCATTAATCCTGCCAACCAGTTCATCGACTTCCCTCTTAAGCTGGCGGTACTCGGTAACCTGATTTCGGGATGGGGAGGCAACCTGCACCAGAACCACCTTTCCCCTTAAGGAGGGATTATCCCTTATAATCCTCTCAAATGCAAGAAGCTTGTTTTTCAGTCCCTTGGTGTAGTCAAGCCGGTCAACCCCTATGATGATTTTGCTTCCCCTGAATTTTCTCCTAATTTTCTCAACCTGCCCCAATACCCCTTTTTCCTGGGCTCCCTTTGAAATCGTCCCGTAATCCACTCCGAGTGGAAATTCCTTTACACAAACTTTTCTTCCTTTATACCTCACAACACCAGCATTCCTGTCCACCCTTAAACCCATTCCCTTTTCCACGCATCTGAGGAAATTCTCCGCATAATCATTCGTATGAAACCCTACCAAATCACAATCAAGAAGCCCCTCCAGTATCTCCCTTCTCCAAGGCAATGTGCTGAACACCTCCCATGGCGGCCAGGGGATATGCCAGAAAAACGCCAGCTTTCTTTTTTCGTTCTCATCCCTCAAATACTTGGGCACCAGGGCCAGGTGGTAATCCTGCATCCAAACATAATCTTCCTCCCCTGCAACTTCAGAAACCTTTTTTGCAAACTTTCTGTTCACATCCTGATACATTCTCCAGAATCTGTGCTCGAAAGAAGTATTCTCAATGGAGTAGTTGAATAGGGGCCATAAAACCCGGTTAGAAAAATTCAAGTAATAATCCTTTACCTCTTTTTTGCTAAGCTTAACCCTTTTAAGAAGGTATTTCGGGTCATTCTCAGGAACACGGATATTCCCTTCCCCATCCAAAACCTCAAAATCGGCATTTCCCCCTCCCCAGGCAATCCACGCCCCTCGGGTCAGCTTCAGCACCCCGTCAAGTGTGGGCGCGAGCCCCCCAAGTGCCTTCCTGCAGGCAATCCTCCCGCCCCTTTTCTCATGGATATACGGTTCCCGGTTCGAAACAATTATCAGCTTCGAACCCCCCATCTTTTCCTTGATCTTTGAAGATACCTTCTCCATGTAGTTTTGCTTTCTCATATTTTCACTTTCCCATGTATGATTTGAATAGGTTCACATAATCATGTATATGCCTTGTAATCAGAAAATTCTCCATTACATGCTTTCTTCCCTGCTCTCCCATTTCCTCGGCGGCTTTAGGGTTTTTGAGCAGGTGCACCACCCGGTTCGCGCAGGAATCAACATCATCAACAAGGTACCCGTTCCATCCGTTTATTACTTGCAGCGGTATCCCCCCGACCCTGGATGCCACCACCGGAGTTCTCTTCCACAATGCTTCGCTGACGGTGAGACCGAACCCCTCCTTAATTGATTTCTGAATAACCACATCCGAAGCCCTCTGGAGCGCATTAACCAGCAAGTCGCTCTGCTGGGCTATTACATGTATCTTGTCATCCCCCCTTGCGTATTCCTTTACCTCGTTGTAAACCTTTTCCCCTTCCGGGTCGTCCATCGCAAGGTTCCCGAGAAGGGCAAGCCTGCACCTTGCCTTTTTCTTTATTTTTTTGTATGCCTTGATTACGCCTATCGGATCCTTAAGCCGGTCAAACCTTGAAACCTGGGTTATTATGGGCATGTCCCTGTCAATTCCGAACTCTGAAAGGCAGCTCTTGACTTTTTTCTCCCCAATCTCCAAATTCTTGGTGTTAAGCGGGTCTATGGAGGGGTGGATAATATGCTGGGGTATTTTCATCCTCTTCATATACTTCTCGGAGCTCACCACCATTCCATCATATCCCTTTATGAAGCCGCTCAAATACCTCCAAAGCCCCCTGTCCGGGCTGCTCATGTCCACATGGCACCTCCAGATCCAGGGCTGCCCCCTGTTCTTGTAAAACTTTATCAGCGCCAGCGGCTGGGGGTCATGCACCACGACCAAATCATGGCCGTTAATATGGGAAATCCTGGCGGTGAATTCATTCGCGCCCTCATAAACTTTCTTTTTCTCCTTTGTAAGGTTGATATCCGTTCCGTGAAAAGCATTATGGAACTTTTTGGTAGTCATAAAAAAGTCCTGCGACCCCTTCAAAAGCCTCCACCCGCTCCTTATGCCTATGTCATCCATCAAAGGCACAAGCGAATTGAGGATTTCCGCAACCCCTCCTCCATAATAGGTGGAGTTTATATGCACAACGTGCTTTCCCTTTATCGGCTCAGCGTCACTTAAAATCTGCTCCACTTTCTTTTTTCCTACGATTTTCTTATAACTTTCTATCCTTTTTCTCATTAAACCACTGCATACCTCTCTCATTTACTCTTTTAATATCATATCATTCCCTCCTGCCTCTTCAATACAGATTCTCCTGCCTCTTCAATACAAATATAAACCCCAAAACCAACATCCACCTATGCAGGAGCTGGAACGGAACAGGAAGATAAATTCCGTCCTCACGAGAATACTCTTCCTAAATTGGACAGTATCACTTGCAAAAATAATTCTCGGGCTTTTTTCCGGCTCACTTTCCATCCTCGCAGACGGGTTCCATTCCCTTCTTGACGGCGTTTCCAACATAGTCGGCATCATAGGCACATCTATCTCCTGCAAGCCCAAGGACTGCGACCACCCTTACGGGCATTCAAAGTTTGAGTACATCTTCGCAGGGGCAATAGCATTTCTTCTACTACTAATAATTTACGGGCTCGGCCATGCAGTACTTGAAAGGCTTCTCTCCCCCGAAAAAATAGTTTTCGGGCCGCTCGGATTTGCAATAATGCTTGTTACTCTCATTGTAAATTTCATTGTGCAGGCATACGAAAAGAAAAAGGCAAAGGATCTTAATTCCCACATCCTCCACTCCGACTCAGAGCATACCAAAAGCGATGTTCTAGTCACCGTTTCAGTGATATTGGGGATGGTTGGAACAGAGCATGGATTTCCGATACTAGACCCCATCATAACTTTATTTGTAATAGTGATGATTGCCCGCTCTGCATACTACATACTAAAGCCCTCCTTCTCCGTCCTTGTGGATACTGCCAGGGTTGAACCGAAAAAAATAGAAAAAATAGCCCTCAACGTTAAAGGTGTTGAATCCGTTCACAACATCCGCTCCCGAGGGTCGGAAGACAAAATATTCCTTGATTTCCACATGATGGTAGACAAGAAAATGCCCATCAAAAAGGCACATCAACTCTCCCACAAGCTAAAATCAAAAATAATGTCCAGAATACCGGGAGTAAATGATATCATAATCCACATCGAGCCAAAACAAGAAAAACAAAGTGAAAACAAGAAAAAGAAAAAAGGCAGCTAGCCCTTTTTCCTGCTTTTGACAATCTTCACTTTGGTCGGAGTAAGCAGTATCTTGTCATTGTCGATTCTTGCAATATCCCCGTTATTCTTTGCAGTAAACGTCTTAATCTCGTCAATTATCTTCTTCAGTTTGTTGGTCTGCCTTGACATTGGTGAAACGTTTAGCAGGATTATGTTCTTTGCCTTGAGCTCGTCTATTATTACAGAAACATCCGATTCGCTTTCCAATGCTACCGGCTTCACATAGAAATCCGCCGCCTGGTGCAACGCATCGACGTTCTCCATCTCAACCGTATCCATGTACTCCTCGATGTTCATCTCCTTGTTCAGTCCAAGCCCCCTCGTGAATTTCTCCAATATTCCCATCT
>CAYTXD010000057.1:0-7061 GCA_964441305.1 Microcaldota archaeon | reverse complement strand
TTTATGTTCTGATTAAGGAGACAGGTAGCGTAATACCTCGTCGCTTAATTGGTGACTTGCATGAATGGCATAACGAGCGTCCCACTGTCCCTACGCTGGACCTGGTGAACTTGCTACTCTGTGAGTATGCAGAGGACTTCTAGGGGGAAATCAAAAAGAAGCATTTCCCTATGAAGTGGGTAACTGGAAAGTTACTCCTTCCTTTGATTTATATACTTTGGAAAAAACCTTTGTATCGTGAAAATACCTTTCAGTAAATTTGATATCAAAACATATCAAACCAAAGGTAAGGAATGATGCAAAGACGAGCACTTTATCTCTATGCTCGAGAGCAATTGTAAATTTTAAGCGTCATATTATTGGTTTACCAAACGGGAGCAAAAGCAACCTTTTAGGTATCCCAATTTTTATAAAAAATGATGAGCGCTTATTGATTAATTGCATACGCGGCATAGCAGATACAGATTTTTCGCTTTTCTTCTACAAGAAGAATGGCTTATATGCACATCCTGCAATAAGTTGCTCCTTATCAAATATTCACCTTGTAAATGACCTTGAACTTTCTTTGAGGTCTCTTGGTTTTATTCCAAGTACGAGGTATAATATTTTGAGAGAGCGAAAAGGAAATATAAACACTGAACACATCCTGACAATTTGTGGAAAAAAACAACTGAAAGGATGGATGGAGATTATTGGTTTTTAGAATCCTAAACAAAGTACAAAATTTTTCATTTGGAATAAGTTAGGATATTGCATTCCAAAACAAACAGTAAATCAAAGAATTAAATTAATTGCTTCTTTTTGACCCAATACGAAGACCCCGTGGAGCTTTACTATAGCTTGATGTTGTAATACGGTGGTGGCTACACAGCGTAAGTGGGAGCCGTTATGCCAACTCTCTTGGGAGTTGGATAGGCGCCAATGTAACACCACTTAGTTATTACTGTATTGCTTACCTTCTTGGGACAGCGTCAGGTGGATAGTTTGGCTGGGAGTTTTTAGGAGTAAGAGCAACAAGACTCCAATAACTCGTTCTTCTTAACCCCAAAATTGTCAGAGTCTGAAGCAGAAACAACACTCTCATCAAGGAATCCTATACCATTAGCGAATCTTCGTATACTCGCTTTTTTGGATATGATAATTCCTTTACGTGTTATTCTGCTCTCAACTCCACATAGTCGGAATGCATTCTTTAAACCCTTCTTCAAGTTCGGATGGTAACACGAAATCTCCACAACCCCATTTGGGTGTGAGGAATTTCTGTAAACACATCCATCCGCCGAGCAATATGCTCTGAGAAAGCTTCTTAAAAACAGCTTATTCTCAAGTATTTCCCTCGGTATACTGCAAGAGGGATAAAAAAGAATGCCATGCTTTTGCTTTATGCATCTCAAGCATGATTTTCCGTTGCATTTTGGGTAAGAGGAACACGAAAGCGTCCTAAATGAATTTGATTCCAGAAGCAGCTGCCTTGCAATTTTTGCAGAAAACACTCTAACAGAAATTGCACTCCTGCATTTGTTTTTCTGGAATTTATTCACCTTATAGCTTTTTTCCATAAGCTTTTTGAAAACATGACGCATGCCCTTTACCTTATTGGTAAACTGTATGCAATAAGTTCGCTTGCTTTTATCAAAGTAAACCGAACCGTCTGAAAGAAGCAGTGCAATCAACTGCGCCCTGTTTTCATTCATGAAAAATTTTTTCAATTTTTGTTTTTAAACAAGCTATAAGAGTTGCTTTCCAGTTGTTTCTGGATTGCTTTTTCGCTTTCAAGTTGATTGACCTTCGGTCAAAACCTTGAATTTTTCGCTTTCAAGTTATTGGATTCTTGCTTACTCCTCTAGACCAGCAAGCGGTACGCCCTCGATAAGGAAACAAGGGCGCCCAATGTTCGCCTTAAGTGCGTCAGAAATGCACTGTAAAGGGTCAAAGACAAATGGCGGACTGACTGTACTCTTAAAAGCGTGGAGTGCAGAGACGAAAGTCGGGCTTAGCGAACCTTGGAACCCTTTTGATGAGGGTCCAAGCTGTCAGACAAGCTACCCCGGGGGTAACAGGCTCGTCGCGGGCGAGAGTACACAAACTCTCGTTGCGGCAATGGTCTAGTTTCTCTAGAACCCGTAACGTTAGTTGTACGTATCGACCTCGCGGTTATTGACTGAGGAATTGTTATTTCTACTGGAATTCAACCCTTTCCTTTGGTTTTTAAACAATTTATTCCTCTTTCAACCGTAATGGTAACTAAGGTCGTCGTCATCTAAAGAAGCGTGTTGTTATGGAAGAAGTATTTGCTTATGAATTGGGCAAGTTTGCAGGAGATGGTGCAGGTTTCCCAAGGTTTGGGATAGTTAACAAAGATCCAACCTTGATTAAGGACACTGCATCATTTCTAAGGAAATTCAATAAGGAAGTCAAGCTTGAACTATTATTCAAGAAGGACTCAAATACCATTTCTTCCATACATAAATCTGCAGAGGGTTATTTCAAAACTTCGGTGCAAAAAAAGATTTGTAAAACAATGTATGGTGATTATGCATTTCGAGTTTCAATTACTGACGCAAGGCTATACAAAATGGCCAGAAATGCGTTGGATTTTGAAGCCATGAATACTAGTCAACTTCATGCATTTTTTACAGGTCTTTTCGATGCTGAAGGAACTGTTGATACAAGAAACCTAAAAGCTATTTTCAGTTTTGGAATCATTAATGAAAAATTTGCATATCAATGTGTGTATATGCTTTCTAAAAAATGCAAAAGCACAAGGATGCGCAAACTTAAAGATGAGCTCAAAATTGAAATCGATCTTGATGAATTCGGATTAATTTTTGGAAAATCTATCAGACATTCTGAAAAAAGTTCGAAACTTGAAGGCAAATGTATCTCAGCTTCTGACGTTCCTTACATCGAAGCCCTTTTGAATAATCCAAATTCTGCTTCAAATCTTTCAGTTCTTTTGGGTTGCCATAAGGACAGTGCCCGTAGGGCATTGAGAGATTTATATCGAAATAAATTTGTGAAACGAACTGGTAAAGGCACAAAGCTTTCACCATTTGTTTACTTTCTGGCTGAGAAAACAATATTATTTTTAAACGCTTCTTGACGATTCCCTTAGACAAAACATCGCTGTCGGCTTAGGTCATCCTGGGAGTGCAGGCGCTCCCAAGGGTTGGGTTGTTCATCCATCAAAGACCTACACGAGCTGGGTTCAGTACGTCGCGAGACAGTACGGTAGTATCTCCTAGGAGTGTTTCCACTTGAGAGTAAGGATCCCTGAGTACGAGAGGAACTGGGATCCGGCGCCTCTGGTCTACCAGTTGTGTAAAGCATTGCTGGGCAGCTACGCGCTAGACGATAAGACCTGAAGGCATCTAAGGTCGAAGCGTCTCTCAAAACGAGGTGGTTAAGACGGGAGTAACAGACTCCTTTGATAGGCTTGGGGTGTAAGCTTTTAGCGCAAGCGAGAAGTTCAGCCTGCGAGTACTAAAGTCTTTGTCATTCCGGTTTCAACGGTTGTTCTCTTCTTTAAATGGTTTGCAGTCATTTTTCGACTCTGCAAAGCTTTTGAAACGCACTGGACGCGTTTCAAGGGAAGCCCGTTTATTTTTTCTTCATTTCTTAGCGGAAGCCCTGCTAATTGGTTAGGGCATTAGTAAGTGCAATGAAAATTTTTATGCTTAGCGCAAGCCAGGGCATGCTTCTCGTTTAAAAACGTTTTCTTCGATAGTTAGCCATGCGTGCTGGGGTGTTGTTTGCATTTTCAATATTGTTATTTCTTTCTGGTTGTGTTCTACTTTCATCCAGGGAAGATTACCCCCCCAGAGTTGACCCCCTTTTCTCCCCAGACCCTATTAAGGAATGGTGCACCCCGGATGTGGAATTAACTGATGACAATTCCACAATAATCACAACTATCGGAATTGTGGAAAAAGAAGGAAGGCAGGTATGCCACTTAATCCAGCGTGACGAGGACTTAACCTCCCATGTCTGGTTCAGCAAAGATGGCTCTTACTTTCTTAGTGAAATATTCAGCGCCTCTGATGGCGAATTAATGTCAAGGCAATCATGGGTTGACGGAGTCCAGAAGCAAGATTATGATGTGCTAAAGGAAGAGGCATTAGGGGAACTGGAGATGCTGGAGAACCTTTCGGCACAAAATGATACTGCAAACTCTTCTTGTTATTCTACTTCGTTTTACTCGAGTTTTTCCAACCAATCAAACTCCACTGGTGAATTCAATGGCTGACGCATTCGCTCTTTTTGGATTGGGAAACTGGCTTCCGGTCACTTTTATTGCATTGACAATATCACTTTTCATTGCTGCTGCCTATTACATGATAGCAAGGTTTTTCCAGTCCTATTACTTAGAGGCGGAAGCGAAAATAGAGCTTCAGGAAGTTTTCAAAACAGTAATTATAGTCTCAAGCATACCTCTAATTCTTCTTTTTGCAAATGGTTTTGCAAATTATGCAGGTACAGACATCATCCAGGCAGGGGAGTCAACCCACCACATTGACAAGGCAATAGAGCTGGTCCAGGACAGGATTGACGGCTGGGATGTAGTTATGGGGCAGCTAGCAACTTTATATGGTGACATGAACGCATGGATGTCCTACAGCTATACCGTAATCTCAAGCTATACACCCACCATCACTCCTATATCCTGCGATGCAATAATAAAGACAAAAACCGAAACACCAGGAGCTGGTCTTGCAATATTTTTCGTCCCCCTTTCCCAGATTTCCAATTCAATAATGACAGGGGTTGGGCTTAACACCGCTTTAAAACAATTTCTTATTTTTGTCAAGGAAAATGCATTCAGCCTTTTACTGCCTGCAGGAATAATCCTTCGCTCATTCGCCTTCTCAAGGAGAATCGGCTCTACACTTATCGCAATAGGGATTTCATTGTATGTCGCGCTCCCATTATCCGTAATAATAGGCGAAAACCTATATGAAGACCCAGGGAGGCCTTCCATCCCAACCATAGGTACCCCCAGTACACCTCCAGATATACTTTGCAATCCACTTTGGAAATATATCTGGAAGGGAAACGCAGGGCATAGATATTATGTAACAAGGTACTGTCCAAAACCAGTGACAGGTTGCGGTTCATGTACTGGAAAGATATGGCAGTTCACTCCAACATTTTTTGAAACAGGTACTCCCCCTTCATGTTCACCATGTCCTGATGGTGAAACCTGGCACTGTACCCCCGGAAATCAACCAATTCTTGGACCGCCTGGAGTTACGCTCGCAAATGATTGTTGTGCCGGCGATATAACTCCGCCCCCGCCCCCGCCAGGGTGCACTAAATGTGTTGGACCTATCAATCCAGGCAGTGCTCCAGTAGGCTGCGGCGAAGGACCTATATTCATACCCAAGTTTCCCATTATGCAAGTGCCCATTCCAGTAGTGGGACCCCCGCCAGGTTGTATGTGTTGTATGCATTATACTTGCATGCTCTGGTGCGAGCTAAACGTATGTCTCTGGTACCAGACAACACAGATGGTGCAGGCATATGTCGCTCAGGGGCTTTTGGAAACATCATTGGGCAATGAGCCGACTACCATGCTGAACACGCTTAAAACAATAACCCCAGTCATCTCGTATTACGTGATGATGTCCACAGTGATTGTAGTTTTCAGCGGCCTGGTAACCGCGTCAATTGCGCGCAGCTTATCCGAGCTAATGGGAGGAGATTCCAGGTTCTACGGGCTTTACAAGATAATATAAAGTGAAAAAATGAATTCCCCAAAAATTTTCATAGCTTTCCTGCTTCTGGTTTCCCTAGCCAATGCCCAGGGTATTGACTGCAATTCCGTGGACCTGACCTGCTCGGAGGAGATAGAGTGTGCAATGCTCATGAACCCTGCGGTTGTTTCCCTTATAGCTCTGGCATTCGGTATAAACATAATCCTAATCGCCCTGGCGTACATGGTTGGGAGCATTGTCAAGGACCGGAGGCTCGGCTTCTGGGCCAAGCACGAGGTTTCCCAACTGGTCATCTCTGTAATGATACTTTTCATCCTTGTGCTTTCCGCAGGGGTGCTTTGCGGCGTCATGTCCGGTTTCATTTCCGGAGACAACTCCCCAATCTCCTGCTCCATCCTCTACCTTGACTCCCTTTCCTCTTCAGGAAAAATCCATGCCAAAGACCTTGTTTCAACTGCACTTGAAAACCATATTTCCGCAACTAACTGGCAGTTCTCTGGAAGCTTTGGGCTGATAGTGATGGGTAATGGGAAGGGTGAGGCAGTTGGCGAGCAGGGAAAAAACAAGGGATACGCAGTAAGCCAGGAAATGCTTTCAGACACAATCATCCCTCTTTCCGCAAGCCTTAAGCTCCAGTCAATATTCCTTGGTCTCATAACCGAGCTTGTTTTCCAGCTTGGAATACCTTTTGGCATATTCCTCAGGGTTTTCCCGCTCACCAGGAACGCGGGCAATACTTTGCTTGCCGCATGTCTCGGGCTTTACATAGTTTTCCCAATGATTTATGTTCTTTCTGCGCAAATATACAAAACAATGCCTCCTCCTTCATTCTCCGAGATTGGCCCTCCAAATTCCCAGCTTGGATTGGAAAAAGTCGGCACCCTCATCCCCCAGGCAATTTTCTTCCCCAATCTCGCAATAGTTGTGACCACATCATTCATAATGATTTTTTCCGGAATGCTTAGAAGCTCGCTTGCCATGATGGAGTACTGATGCAATGACAAACCCAAAAATCTCAATACTTTTTGCATTTCTCCTAGTTTCCGCTGTTTTCTCGCAGACCACAATGAGCGATACTGCGATGGCATGGGAAACGGATGATGGCGGATGGCGTCTTTTGATATACATAGCCCTTTCCCTTATCCTGCTAATGGTTTCCCTTGTATACATGGCAGGACAATTGACAGGCGACTACCGGCTCAAGGCATGGGCATCCACAGAGCTGGTCCAGGTTTTTGCCACCGCAATAATAGCGACAATAGTAATAGCATCAATCCCGACAGTAGATTCAGTTACAAGTATGGCGGTAGACCTTGCAGGCAAAGGCGACGACTGCGGCCAAGGAGC
>CAYTXD010000056.1:0-7076 GCA_964441305.1 Microcaldota archaeon | reverse complement strand
GGGAAGGTCCCTTGCGCCGAGGATTGCGCAGAGGAAACTGACCGGGCTTACTGCAGACTGTACATACCTTGACCTGGATTTGGAAAAGAAGCTGCTTGTGCAGACAAGGCCTGCATTTGGCGGAAACATAATGGCCACAATCATATGCCCGAATGGAAGGCCGCAGATGGCAACTGTAAGGTACAAAGTAATGAGCAGGATTAAGCCGGATTCGAAAAGGAAGGGAGAAGTAATTGAAAAGAAAGCAGATGAAGAAATGCTGAAATCCGCAGTGGAAATTATTGGGCAGAAAATCTCTGAAAGCAAAGGGGGAATAATTGACGCGGAAATTATTGTTGCAGGCGGAAGGGGAGTCCGCGATGCTGCGGGAATGAAAATGCTTGAGGAACTTGCAAAAGCGCTTGGGGGAGAGGTTGGAGTAAGCAGGCCGCTTGTTGATGAGGGGCTTGCGGATTACTCGCGCCAGGTTGGCTTAAGTGGGAAAACTGTTAGGCCGCGGGTATACATTGCATGCGGAATTTCAGGGGCTGTGCAGCACCTTGCGGGAATGCAGACAAGCGACATAATAATTGCAATCAACAAGGACAGGAACGCGTCTATTTTTGACGTCGCGGATGTCGGGATTGTCGGGGATTTGTACGAGGTTGTGCCGGAGCTTGCACAGCAGCTTGATTTGAGAAGGAGAAAATAGACAATCAAAACATGAAACTTGTGCGGATCTTTCTCTCCTTGCCTTCTTTGTATGCTTTAAGAAGCCCCTTTTTCTCCAATTTTTTTACGTATCGAGTAATCTGTGGAAGTGGTTTTTTCATCTTATTTGCCAGCCTGCTCGTGGACATTTCGCTCTTAACTGTTCGCAGCAACTCACGTTCAAAGTCTGTAAGCGAACCAGAGCTTACAAACTTGGGAAAAGAAACTAATTCCCCAATGTCCTCGCGGATATATACAATGTCAAGAACTTTTTTGTAATTTTTAAGAGCTGCAAGATAGAGGCATAGCGAATTGAATTTAGGCCCTCCAGTGAGATTTACTACCAACTGCTTCTCCTTTTTGAATATTTTCTCAAAAAAGCCGGAAACCCTTTCCAAATCATAATCCCCTTCCAGGTTGATAAATTCACTTTTAATGCCCAAGCCGCCAGTAAGTTTTTTTGCCTGCTTAACGGCATCAAGGATGTGTTCCCTAGAGCGCTTGTCCCTGCCTTCGGGCATAATGAATATTATTTTCTCCCCTCCATACTTTCTTACTGGTGCATATATGTGCTTAGAATGAAACCCAATAGGCATTATGTGCGTCGGCAAATTAATCACCCTTGCTAACTTAAATTCAATTTTAACTTTTTTGGTCAAATATTATTAATCAGGTAAATATTATAAATGTAATAGTTCATTAGAAATGGGTGGGAGGATAAAAAACGTTGCGCATTTTACTGCTGCAATGAAAATGGTAATTTCATGAGATGCGTTTTGGAACTTGCTGCAAAAAAAGAAAATAGGAGGAATTAAATGCTCGCATACGAGTTGTATTTAGCTAACAAAGATTTTGAAGGGGAATTCTTCAAGTCAGCAAGACCAATTAAAAAATGTTTTGTTAAAAAATCAAATGGAAAATTCAAAGTAAATTTTGACGATACGACTATTGATGAATTTGGGGGCAGTTTGATACCCAATCAACAAATGCTGCAAAAAGCATGGGACATGCCAACCAACTCTCACTCTGGTATACCATACAGGGTTACCGGGTCAAATTCACCAAAACCATACATAAGATTTTATGGAAAGATTGACAATAAAAAAATAGAGATAAGTTATGGCATCCTAAAAGCTTCGGTTTATAGAGATGAAAATTATAGAAAACCAGCAATAGAAGCAAATGATAAAATAAAAGTTAATCTTGATAAAGAATCTTATTTTATAGGAGATGAATCACTTTTTGAAGTATATGTTAAGAATGGACTCGTAGAGGAAATCAAAGGAAAAACGTTTGTTAGTAGTGAACTGTTCAAAGAAGTTACAGAAGCATTTTTTCGTAAATACAAAAATAAAAGAATTGAAGATGTAAAAAAAGGGAATTTTGTTATTTATGTTTTACCAAAAAAAGGCGACATCGAATACCGAAAAGAAGAAGCTGAAACAACAGATAAATCTGTTTTTCCGGATGCTTTTGGAAATGACTGCACTGCATACTCAAGCGGCACAACAAGGACTGCAAAATTCTTGACTTTCGATGACCCTGCATATACACTAAATAACAAACAAAAAGAATATTTTTATGAAGAAATGGGAGTTGGGGACAAGTCCCTTGAAAAAGTTGAATTTCCAACAAGAGAGACCAATATAGCAGGATTAACCTTCTATTTTTTAGACTTAGACAATCCAAACCATCAAACAGAGTATAGGGGTTTAGGATTTTATCGTCACATTTATGACAATTATGTTGCATTGAAAGGAAAAAGAAACAAAAAGATTCAATCCCATAAAGGATCAAGACTAAAAATTACGGGAGTTAAAGTAAACAATGCGCAAAAGGAAATTTTAATTGATGCCAACCTTACACTTGCCCAAATGGAAAACATTCTCAAACCTGAAAAATTTGGAGAAAATATCCCGCCACATACATTTGAAGTTTTCATAAAAAAAAGTAGGGAAGACACATATTGGAGGGATTATATTTGGGCGATTAATAATTATCTTATTGGAAATAAGATAGATAAGAAAAAGCTGGAGAGAATATTTGTGCATAAAATTAATGAAAAATTATTTGAGTTTTTAAAAAAGAAAAATAGAAGGGATGCAAAAGAGTTCGTGAACAAAACATACTTTTGCATGAAATTAATGTGTGGTGAAGATATGGAAATGGAAAATGATGAAAATATGGCCTACGCCATAGGAAAAATAGCTGGAAAATATGTGGGTTTTAAGGAAAAGGAAGGGCAGAGCACTAGCTCCCTTTCAGACATATTAACTTATTCTAAGTATAACGAAAATAAGTTAAGGCACGTTTACCAGAAAGTTTGCTTAGGAATATCACTCTATAAAGGGGACGATGGCAAGAAAAAGGACATGGAGAAATTTGTTAAGGAAAGCAGTAAGAATATGCCTGTCAAGCTAAAAAACCCTGATAATGATTATTCGTATTTTTTCTATAGAGGAGTTTTTGAAGAACTAATATAAATATAGGTGATTTGTATGAAAAATGATGAAAGAAAAGAGTTTGTATATTACTATGAATCCAGACAGAACCCAAATGGGGACCCTGGATTTGAAAACCAGCCAAGACTTTTGCCGGACGGAAGGATACTGGTTACTGACGTTAGGCTAAAAAGGACCATTAGAGACTATGCAAAAAAGAAAAAGATTGGGGAAATATTTGTTGGATACAATAAAAAGGGAGACCCAGTTACCGCAGATAAAAAACTAGAAGAGATGTATGGGGATAAAAGCAAAAAATCCGCCATTAAATTGCTATCTGACACGTATGATGTTCCGCTTTTTGGGGCGCTTGTTCCGATAAGGGGCAATAAAAAAGATGATGGAAGTTCATTCAAAATAACCGGGCCAGTCCAATTTGCATTAGGAAAAAGCGTAAATCAAGTTGAGATAATAGAACCTACCATAACCAGTCACTTCGTTGGAAAAGAAAAGGGGAAAGGAAAAGAACACGGTTCGTTTGGAAAGTTCTTCTCAGTCAATTATGCACTCATAAAGTTCCAGGGCGCAATAAACCCTGCCAACCTTATGGAATACTGGGAGGACAAGAAAATAATGAAAAATTTTAATAACAGTGAAGAAATGCTATTTGACTGTATCTGGAATGGGGCCAATGAACTAGTTACTCGTTCAAAATATCCTCAGCGAAGTGTTTTGTTTATAGAGATAACTTATGAAAACGCACTATTTAATGACATCGGGACTTTGATAAAAGAGGACGAAAGGTTAAGTGGAAAGGCAGAGAGGCTTATTCCTGAATCATTTGACTTTTCCGAGTTTATTGAAACTCTGGTAAAAAGAAAAAAGAAGATTAAGAAGATAAGAATGGCATTTTGCGAAGAAATGGAAAATAAGGCAAAAGATGCGATGAATAAACTGTCGAAAAAAGGAATCAAAGTCGAGGAATTGAAATGAAAGTTTTCTCGATAGAAGTAGAGGCAGATTTCGGAGTATTCAGAGATCCTTCAGTTACTTCAAGCCAGAGCACATATACTGTCCCAAGCAAAAGCAAAGTGGTCGGATTTCTTGCAGCCCTAATAGGCATACATAGGAAACAATATGAGAAAAAAACATACTCTGAGGACATAGTTAATTTTTTTAATAAGACAAAAATTGGGATATCTGTAAATGATAAGTTTAGTAAGCCGGAGAAGATAACAATGAAAACTAATCACCGTTCATTAGACGCAGAAGTCACAAAACCTTTTACTGCTGAATTCGTAGTTAACCCTGCATATACGTTTTATTTTACATCAAGTTCAGAGTATTTGGAAGAATTTAAAAGAAGACTCCCTGAAAATAATTTTGTTTTTACGCCTTATTTTGGTCACGCATTCTGTCTTGCAAGAGTCAACAGATTTGAAGAGTATAGCGTAAAAGAAATAAAGTTGGAGAAGGGAAGCAACCTCGATACTAAAAGTGTAATAATAGAAGAGAATATGGAAACATATGACGATAAAACAAGAACATATTTGATAAATATGGAAATGGGGAGGGGCGGCAGCTTGATAATTGAAAGACATTTGCACCATATGGTTAATTCCGAAGGAAAACTTGACAGAAGAGTGCTGAGATATTACAGTCCATTTGGAACATCCATGAATATAATTGTTAGAAATGTCCCCAAACTTGCATCATTTGTAAAGATTGACGGAGAGAGTATATGTCTATTTTAAATAAAGACGAGTTCTTTTTGTCGCACCCATACAAAAAAGGAGAAGATAATACTTTAGTCAACCATAGTTTAAAGGTTGCAGATTCTGCAATTATGATTGCTAAGGAGATCAGAGGAATTAGCCCGGAATCGGCATTCATAACAGGACTTATGCATGATTTTGGGAAATTAAATCATTATTATCAGGATAGATTCAAGAATGATGAGAAATTTGGAGAAAATGGCAGTGCAAGACCAATAGTGCAAGTGCATTCAGCTTTTTCAAATTTTATTGCAAAACAGATGATTAAACCAGAAGGAAAGGAAAAAAAGAGCATCATGAGATGCATAGATGGTCATCATGGCATTCTAAAAAAATTGCCATATTGTCTTAAAGAATATGACGAAAAAGAGGATTCCAGAGAAAAGGTCGCATATACTATAGATGGAATAAAGGATAACTTACCAAAGTTATTAAAACAGTTTGAAGAAAGAAGAAATGGAGTAACGGATCGCTTACATAAAGATAGAATTTGTGAAATAAAGTGGCTGGAATTTTCTGAATTTGACAGTGGTGACTCTGAAGGAGATGAATTTCTCAATACATCCATACTTTTTTCGATTTTACTTCAATCGGACAGAGGTTCATTTTATCAGTGGAAAACCCCAAAGTTCAATGAGTCATTTGATACAAGAAAAATGGTTAAAAAGGAGGGAAAATTGAGCGATTTGCGCAAAAGTTTTGGAGAATATATATTCAGAGAGAATAAATTCGAAGAAAATGTCCTGATGCTGGAAGCTCCAACAGGAATAGGTAAAACGAGAATCTTTCTTGAAATAGTAAACCAATTAAAAAAGAAAAAGAACATTGAAAGAGTTTTTTATTTTTCTCCACTTCTCGCACTAACTGAGGATTTTGAGGGCAAATTGGAAAGTTCCATAAAAAATAAAAACGAAGTTACGATATATAATCACATATACAAGGGAACCCTCGATGAAAAGACAAAAAAAGGTGACGAATACCCAAAGAAATACCTATGGGATTTTGAAATAGAGAGTTTTAACAAGAGCATAGTAATAACTACTACCCAAAGATTGATTATGACCCTTTTTTCAAACTACCACAAAGACAAAATTAAATTGGCTTCATTTAAAAATTCCATATTAATTATCGATGAGATACAGACAATGCCCCGGGAAATACTACCTATGACGATCAAACTGCTTAAGAATATTGCAGAGAGGGCAAATTCAACAATAATACTGGTTAGTGCAACTGTTCCGGAAGAGTTGAATAAAGTTAGAAGAATTCGCGTTGATGAAACAGTAGTAAATAGGTACCTAGATAATACTTTGAAATTAGTAAAATATTGCCCTGCACTTCCCAAATCTGACAGTTATGTTGAAAAAACATTGAAGATGTTTAATACGCGTAAAAAAGCATACCAATACAGAGAACAGTGTAACTTCTACATGACCAGTGGCATTAGAAAAAAGGACAGAAAAGAAATACTTAACAAAATAAAAAAAACTAAGGAACCAGTAGAGATAGTTTCAACACAGGTTATAGAAGCAGGCGTTGACATAAGTTTCAAAACAATATTTAGAGAACTTGCTCCTTTAGACAACATAGTACAGGTGATGGGCAGATTAAATAGAGAAGCAGACGATGAGGAAGCTCTATTAATAGTGTTTAACACTGACAATGTTCCAACTCCTTATGGAAATCTGGAATATAAACTTTCAAAGGAATTTTTTGAAAAAAACACGGAAACGACTTCAAGAGATATATACGAACATCTGAAAAAATCCTATTATCCTGAATTAAATAAAAAGAACCTAGCAATAAGGAAAGAAGCAGAGCTAATTACGAAGCAGGTTGAAAAACAGGAATATGAAAAGGTCTGGGAAACAGTTCGAAGCCATCTTGGAATGCGGGGTATGACTGCGTATATACCTGATTCAAAAGAACAGCTAAACTCCTGGCTCGGAGTATTGGAAAAACAAGAATCAGCTGTAAGAGACATAGCAAATTTAGAAGAATATGGAGCAAATTTTCCTTATTCTGAATTTAATAGATGCAAACACCTATTTGATGAGCGATTTATTGATGCAGGGCTACTAATTCCGAAGGAAGAAAACATTAACCTGCTGTATGATGCAAAAACAGGGTTGGATAAATGGTTTGGAGAATAAACAAGTGCATGGCATAC
>CAYTXD010000055.1:0-7149 GCA_964441305.1 Microcaldota archaeon | reverse complement strand
GCCATCTCAAAAGTCCTCCTCAAGTTCCTTCTCCTGTCCCTGTTCTGCACCACCATCAACTGAAGCGCTTCCAAGTCCCCTTCAGGTATGCTAAAGGGCGGGTTGAGCATTCTTTTCAGAACATTTTCCGCCCTGTCCGCGTGGAGCGTAGTGATTACAGAGTGGCCAGTGTGCATTGCCTCGAAAAGCACTTCTGCCTCCCTGGCCCTTCTTACCTCGCCGAAAATAATCCTGTCCGGCCTCATTCTCAATGAATTTACCATAAGCTCCAGCATGCTCACTTCCCCCGAACCGTCAGGGTTTGCCTGCCTGGTTATGAAAGGAACCCAGTTCCAGTGAAGGTGCTCAGGAAGCACGAACTCCCTGGTATCCTCAATTGAAATCAATCTCTGATTTGGCGGGATGAAAATTGTAAGCGCGTTAATAACCGAAGTTTTTCCGCTTGCAGTCCCCCCTGCAACAAGCACATTCATCTCGTACTGGATGGCGGTCCAAAGAAACGCGGCCATTTCTGTTGACATGGTGTGCTGGTCACCGAGGAAATGCGTAATAGTCCAAGGGGTTCTTGAGAATTTTCTTATTGTAATGCTGTTTCCCCTAGTGGAAATTGGAAACAGGGTAGCATTCGCCCTGTCACCGCTAATAAGGTTCGCGTTCAAAAGCGGCCTGAGAGTGTTGATTTCCCTGCCGCTCTTCCTTCCAATCTGGGCCGCGAAATTATGGGTTATTTCGTCCGAATAAAAGGACAAGTTTGTCTTCACCCATCCGAACATATTGTGATATACTGAAGCGCAGATCCCTGCGCCGTTGATTGCAATATCCTCAAGAGAGGGGTCTGCCATGAGGTATTCAACCTCCCCGAGCCCGTAAGTTTCGTGAACTATCTTCCCAACTACCTGGTCCTTTATCGCCTGGTCGACTTCAGGCATTTCCTCCTCAAGCTGGCTTGCCGCCTCCTGCGCAAACTTTTTCTTCAATTTCTCCATCCTCGTAGTGTCAAGTATGTCCGACTTGTTGATTCTGATGTTCTTTGCCACTTTCCCCTTCAGGTGGCTTATGAGCGCAATTGTGCCATCGCAGAATTCGGGTATGTCCATTATATATTTCGGCACAACATCCATTTTCTTTTTGGCTATTGAAACCTTTATCGGAATCCTGTCGGAAACAAGGTCGTATTCCATGAGCAGTTCGCCTTCCACCGCAGTCGGGATGATTTGGCATGCCGGCGGCTCCTGCCCCTCCTTTTTGTATATTACAGACATCTGGCCTCCAAGTTTTGAGTAGTATATTTCAACAAGGCCTTTTTTCTTTAAGTACTCCGCCCATCTCTCAACCCTTTCCGCATCGGTCCCAAGCTGCTTTGCGATTTCCGCAGTACCCATTTTCTTGTTCTGCGCAACAAGCGCAAGCATCCGGTCAATAGGTGTTTCAATAATCATTTCATGCACCACTCAATAGCGATACTGAATCAATCCTTTTTAACCCTGTCGTAAGGTCCGTTGCGCTTATTGTCAGGCCTGCACCTTGCACCTCTATATCGTAAGGGTCATAGAATTCAATTGTTGTTATTATATCCATGCCAATTCCCTGCGGGTTCACAAATATGCTCGAGTCAGTTCCGCCAACATCCCCAAAATCAATGTAGAACTCGTCCCCTCCCATCAAGCTGACAGTATAGGTTGATAGCTCCCCCCTGTAAACAAAATCCTGGAGCTCAAAAACATCACCGCTTCCGTCATTGACATACACGATTACTTCCATGTCCCTGCCGTAGCAGTAGGGCGCAATGCTGCAGTCCGGATCCTCGCAGTCAACCAGGCCGTCTCCGTCATCATCATATCCGTTTGAGCACTGCCAGTTAAGCCATTGCCATCCACCTGTTGCAGGGTCCCAGTCAGTGTAGTTGACCTCTTCATCGATGCTTATATTCAGGGTGTAGGTGACAACATCGTCAGACCCCTTCACAGTCAGCCTGTTCTTGCTGAAACTGTCCCACCTGTATTCAATCCCATACGGCTCAATAGTGAACCAGTGGTCAATGTCCCCCTCGAAAGTAAGGTTCACATTTTCCACCATCGCCTCCTGGCTTGAGTGCTGCCTGTATACATCTATCCCCCCAAGGTCCACTCCGCCGCGCGCAAGCTCATCCTCCACTGTCACATCCTTTTCCCCCAAGTATATGACCACCCCAAGAAGGCTTGCGATGTTGCTTTCAGCAGAATCGAAAAGGTATGCCACTTTTTCACCTGCATAATATTCCGTCTGCGCAAGGCGTGCATTATATGACTCTGCAATCAGCACAAACCCTATAAGGAATGAAAAGACAATGAATGCAAATACAAATCCCTTTCTCACCTGCTCACCTTAATCCTTGAGACATATGTGTTTGTGTCCCTCCATGAAACCCTTGAAGTGGAAACAACCCTTGATGGGTTTGCCGGGCAGATTCCCCCTTGAAAATCCCAGCCCCCTATCTCCGCCCCATTCTCATCATACTTGTAAACTTCTAGCTCAATGCACTCATCATGCATTTCAATATACTCCTGCAGTTTTGCGCACGAGCCCTCCCCGCACTCCTGCAGCATTCCGCTCTTTTCAATAACTGCCAAAACACCTCTCTCATAGCCTGCAGTATAGCCTTTTTCCGGCACTTTAAGAAGAGGTATCAGAAGCCCAAGTGTCCCTAGCATTAGCGCCAGCACGAGTGCCATCTCAATTGTGAATATTACTCCTCTTCTCATTTCCATACCTCAAGGAAGGCAGTAAAAACTTCTCCCTGCCTTATTGCATCGTGCTCTATTGAAACAACGAATGTGGAATTTCTTGGGTAAACTCCCGCCCCAGGGCTGTTCTCAACAAGCACTGTTCTTTTGTTTGCGGGAATGCCTATTCCGCAACCTTCTGTTCCCTCATATTCGCACCTCAAAACCCCAGTCACATTGCAGCACAAAGGGGCATCCTGATTGCAATCAGCGTTTGTGTAGCACTCATCAAGCCTCTCCCCAAGCCCGCAGAAGCTTCCTGCACTGCATTCCTCAAATCCTGCCTGCTTGCAGACCCTCCCAGCTCCGGTATCACAGCATACCGGATAGGAACTTGAGCACTCTTCGCTTGTGTTGCATGCATCATCCAGCCCAAGCGAGCCGTTTCCGCAAACCACTTGCTTGGCCCTCTCCAAATGGAAGTAGAAATTATACCCTGGTCCCCGAACACCAGTTTTCTTTTTCGCTGTCTCATAATCCATTGAATAGAATTTTTTTATCTTCACCTCGTTTATCACATTGCTGGAATCAACAAGCCCCATGGCAAGAATCTCTGCCCTCCAGAACTCCGGGTCGCCCCTTGTTTCAATAAGCGTTCTCATTGCATTATCTGCAATCCACTCCAAATCCCTCCTCTCCTCAAAATCTTCCGCCTGCGCCCAGAAAACCTGAAATACGGAAACAAGCGAAATCATGACAATTGAGAGCAGCATGAATGCGGCAACCATATCAGTTGAAAATATCTGCGCCTTTTTACCCCTGCTCATAATGGCTCAATCCTCACATACGCATCATCATTGCTTATCCTCACATCTCCTCCATTTCTGATTTCTACCTCGTCAATGGCGGAGGTTAGTATTGGCAAAACAAGCCGCTCATTTTCCATTGTAATTGTAACAGTTCTTGCTTCAGAATAAGTTTTAATTGTGTAATTCCTTCCAACATCCCTTGGCAGGTATATCTCTATTTCCGCCGCATTCCCCGCGAGATAGATGTCATTAAGGGTTGTTGCAAAATAATTCCCAATAAATGCCGCTTCGGAAACTGAAATTTCCTCGGCAAGCTTCGCGTTTCTCTGGAAAATAGGGTATAGTATGGCAGATCCCACAAGCAGAAGAAGTGCCGCGGCAACCACCATATCGGAGCTCGTCTGCCCCTTTCTTTTTCCTCCTGAACTTTTTCCCAAAAACAGCAAATCACCTGTAAGCAACCGCGAGGGTTCCATTATGCAGGACTGTGTACCTGTACTCCCCAGGATTCTCTGGGAACTCCCCATCAACATCAACATTGCAGTTGGAATATATGTCAATCTCCCCGTCGCTCAAGGCAAGCCGCAGGTTTATGGTCCTTCCCGGCCCGCCTTTCGACCCAATGTAGCTTTCCTCGCTGCTATACCCGGGCGGCAGAACCACCACCAGTGTGGTTTTTGCGCCCTCCCCTTCGCTCCTCACCATCTCCGCGGCATCTGAAAGCTTTTCAGTTGTTGACTGGGCGTGGGCAATTGATATCGTATCAGTATAAGTATTGTATGTCTTGTATGCCATTGTGCCAACTATCGCAAAAATGAATACTGCAAATGCCAGCACCGCGTAAAACTCAAGCGCAACCTGCCCCTTTGAACCTCTCAGATATTCACCTCCGGAAAAATTCTTACTCCCTTTTCATAAAACTGAAGTGGATGGATGCTCCTGTCATGGTCCGTCCCCTTCATCTTCACAACCTCAAGGCCGATGTTCCTGCTTCCCTTGTCTCTTATGTCGTAAAGCGCAATAATCCCGTCAACAAGATACTCCACGGATGATGAAACATGCCTTGAATGCACGTCCTGCTCAGCATCCTCGATAATTATCACCGTGCTCTCCAGTTCCTCGAAAATATTCAGCAACTTGGTAAGCGCAACCCCTCGCTCATACTCGTCCTTGAAGAGGTTCTCAAAAATTGTAAGGGAATCTATTGCAACCCTTTTGGTGTTTTTTGTGAGCTGCTCCATTGCGGCAACATCAGCCTTGTCCACGAGCCTTCTCAGGGAAATTGCATCCATATTAATTATGTTGAACTTATCCTTTACTTCAGGGTCATCTATGTCAAAACCCTGCTCTAATATCCATGTCCTGAGCTTTTCCTCATGTGTTTTCAATGTGATATATACAACTCTCTCCCCGTTCTTTGCGCCCTCATACAAAATTTGCGCCGCAAGTGTTGATTTACCTATTCCAGGCCCGCCGGCAATAAGCACGCTTGAGTTCTCAACGAGCCCTCCCTCAATCATTTCATCAAGCCCTTCAACACCGGTTGGAATCCGGTGTATCCTCTCTTCAGCTTCCTCCTCCTTTGGCTCTGAAACCTGCTCCTCTTCCTGCGCTGGCTCTTCCATCTGCATTGCCTCTGCAGGCGCCGTCTGCTCCATCATTTTGGTAACGTCCTGCTGCTCAGGCAGTGTTTCCTTCGAAGGCGTACTTTCTTTTTCTGACCCCTCTCCAGGTTGCCGTACATCCTCTTCTTCAGCCTGCTGAACCTCCTCCTCTTTCTGCTCAACAGCCTGATTTTCCTCAGGCAATGCGTCCTTCGCCTGTTGCGCTTGGAGCCCTGTTTTCTCCTCGCTCTCCTGCGGGAGGGGGGGAGGCTTTGGAACTTCAACAGGTTCTTCCTGCATTTTTTCTGCCTCCTGCATTCTTTCCGGCGGAGGAACCTGGGGCGGCGCCTCTGTGGCGGCAGGCTCTCCTGTTTCTTCCTGCACTATGCTTTCCTGTTTCCTCTGCTCTGGCTGAATTTGGGGTTCAGGCGCAGCCTGAGTCTGACCCTGTCCCGATTCAGGGGGGCTTGTTTCCCGGTTTTTTTCGTGCCCTGGCTCTACCTGTCCTTTTTTCTTCCCTGCATTCTCATTTTCTTTATCTTCATCTCCCATAAAATCAGCTCAGCTTCTCTGTTATTTTTTATATAGCTTTGCAATTGTAACTTATTTGAAATTCCAATTGAACCAAAACATATATAATATATCAATATTTTTTCTACACATGCGAAAGTGGGGCGTTGTCGCATTAATGATTATTTCATTTTCTTTAGCTTGCTTTTCGCAAGGCAGCAGTTCAAATTTCACATACTCCTCCCCAGGCGAACTCATGGACCACTCGCTTGAAACATGGGAGAAAGGAGAGCTCAGCGACCTTGAGGTTCTCCAATCAATTGATTCACTCTCACCTGAAAATGAAAATCCTCCCCTTCCTGACTTCCGTTCTGCGGGAATGGACCAGCCAAGCTGCACTTTCAAGCCCCACATTACAGACCCAGACACTATAGATTACTATATAGATACATTTGAATATAGGATGGAAACTTATGAAACTTTCTTTTCGCTTTACCGGGACTTGAATTCGGGGGATCATTCAAAAATTGGCGAACGCTTTGAGGCCGCGCTTAAAAGCCAACAGAAATCATTCGTTGGAACTGGAGATGTTGTAGATATTTTTGAAGTAGACTTCCCAAGCTATTGGGATGATGATAGAACGGAGAAAGAGCAGTATGTCCAGCTTCTTTTGCTCGTTTATGATGTTTACGGGCCAGAGGCGCAGAAGACAGTTGGGGAGGAAATTACAGGTACGGCTTTTGATGCTGCAGAGTTTGCAGGTTTTTCCCTTCCTTCCGGAGTGGGCTTTATATTCGGGGCAATGCTGCGCCTCACTGCCGCATCCACCCAGGCATTTTTAGATGGGCTAATGGAAAACTATTGGGGAATTGTAGACAAGGCAAAGATTAAGTCGTGCTACAAAGAACACATATTTGCGCACAAAAAATATTACCACCGGGAAGTCCCTCCAGGTGAAAGATATGACTGGGCTAAAGGCGACTACGGGCCAAGCAAGATTGTTGAATATATATACAATGACATCTATGCTCTCCAGCAATACAAAAGCAATATTGGAACAGACAACCGGGAGGCATGGAGATATGAGAGGGCATGGATGGACCAGCTGGCAAACGAATATTATGCAATTGTTGAGCCATCAAACGGATTCATAAGGACTGCAAAATTTGATGCAAAGGTGGATTCCAGGCACGAAATATGCAGAGTTCAGGCAGGCCAGGCCCTTTCTGCAATGTACTATGACATTGAAATGAGCATGGCAAACTATTCAGAGTCCGATGCCAGCAGGATTGGCAGGATTTATTCAAAATACACAAATGACCTATGCTTGGAAAACACTTCAATTTCATTCGGCGGATGGCCTGTTGTAGGGAAATATTTCCAGATAAATGTAGATGTGAAAAACATCGGGCACGGGGATGTTGAAAACATAAAAGTCGAGCTCTACCAGGACGGGCGGCTCATACGGACAAGAACTAAATCCAGAATACCCACACTCTCTTCTTCTGATGCAGATGATTTGGA
>CAYTXD010000054.1:3083-7172 GCA_964441305.1 Microcaldota archaeon | reverse complement strand
CAGGGCAAGTTATTTTAAGCTGATAAAAGAAATTATCCTGGGAGATGCATGATTTCAATTCTAAAGTCAAAAATCCACAGGTGCACGTGCACAGGCGCGGACCTTCATTACATGGGAAGCATAACAATTGACGAGCAGCTGATGGAAGATGCGGGCATCTACGAGAACGAGGAAGTTCACGTTTTGGACATAACCAATGGAAGCCGGCTTGCAACTTACGCGATAAAGGGGGAGCGCGGAAAGGGGGACATAATAATGAACGGGGCCGCCGCGCACCTGGTGAAAAAAGGGGACATGCTTATTATTCTTTCCTTCGCAATTCTGGATGAGGAAAAGGCGTTGTCACATGAGCCTAAAATAATTCTTGTAGACGAAAAAAACAAAAAAGTGGGAAAATGAAGAATAAAATCTCCCTCTCCAGAAATGTGGAGGAGCTGGAAAGCCCAATCCGGGATGTTGTGGCCAGGGCGGAAAGGGTTGCAAAAAAAGGGGAAAAAGACATTATTTACCTGAATATAGGCGACCCCCTTATTCACGATTTTGACACTCCTGATTACATGAAGGAGGCATATGCAGACGCGGTGAAAAATGTAAAGGCGTCATACGCCCCTTCCCTCGGGGACCACGAGCTCAGGGGGCTTCTTGCCAAAAAGGAAAACGTGCCAAAGGAAGACATAATAGTGACTGCGGGATGCAGC
Source organism: Microcaldota archaeon (assembly GCA_964441305.1). GTDB lineage: Archaea > Micrarchaeota > Micrarchaeia > Anstonellales > CAYTXD01 > CAYTXD01. Next base: position 6,474 of record CAYTXD010000054.1, on the reverse strand, counting down.
GAAGGGGTATTCTACCTTGTTACATCCATGCTAAACCCCGGGGAAAACCTGCTTACCGCCTCCCCTTCCTATTCGCAGTATATTTCAATATGCCAGCTTTTGGGGGGAAAAAACAAGTTCTACAATTGCGTGGATGAGTGGCAGCCTGATGCAGATGATTTGAGGAAAAAGATAGACGAAAAATCAAGGGGAATTGTTTTGGTGAACCCAAACAACCCCACAGGCGCGGTTTACGATGAGAAGCGGTTAAAGGAAATAGCGGACCTGGCGGGGGAGTACAACCTGCCAATAATATGCGACCAGATTTATGACAAAATAACTTATGGCAAGGAGGCGGTCCATTTCTCAAAACTCGCGAAGGACGTGCCCCATGCAATACTTAACGGGTTCTCAAAGGTTCACCTGTGCCCGGGTTACAGGGTTGGGTATATAGCATTCCACAACATGGATGAGATAAAGGAGGGAGTTGCCAAAATCTGCAGGCTCCGGCTGGCAATGACCACCCACACCCAGAAAGCGGTGATTCCCGCGGTGGAAAGGGAGCCGGTGCACATCAGGGAAATGGTTTCAAAACTCAGGGAAAGAAGGGACCTTGTCCACAGCCGCCTTAACGAGATAGAGGGAATGCACTGCACCAAGCCGGAAGGCACTTTTTACGCCTTTCCTGGCGTGGAGGGCGGATGGAAATCAGACAAGGAATTCTCATATGATTTGTTTGATGAAACCGGGGTGCTGACCGTTTTCGGCGAGGGTTTTTCCCACACGCTGAAGCACAAGCACTTCAGAATTGTTTTCCTTGCCCCTGAAAATGTCCTTAATGATGCGATGGACAGGATTGAGGGCTTTATGAAAAAAAGGACTAATTAGAAATATTTGCCCAACTCACAAGATTGAAACTCAATAGTTGAAGGGCCTAATGTGCACCATTCCATCCGTCTGGTTGGCGGCAACTTCCATGTAATACGTCCCCCCCGAATTCCACTCGCTTTCCCTTCCTTCCCCTGTTACCGGAAAGTCGGTTTTCTTGACAATCTCGGTATCCCCATGGGATGTGGACATGATGAAAACTATCTCCCCAACCCCGTTTTGATAACTGTTAATTCTTATCCCACTCACATATGCGCGCACATGGACCTCCGCAACAATGCTGGACGGCTCCCCCAAAGTACCCACCATATTAACGGTTCTTGCCAGCCTCCCGGCCACAAAATCTGCCTGGGAAATTGAAATCTCCTGGCTGGACTCGCTTATCTTGAAATAGACACTGAACAGAATAGGTAGCATGAAAATCAGTATGAATCCGAATACCACTGCAAGCTCCGTGCTTACCTGCCCTTTTCCCATAACTGCACTACTCCTTCTATATTATTAAATTTACTCCTGGCCGAATCCTATTTTCCCCTCAGTTTCTATGTTCAGGCAATATCCCTTTTTCCCCTTCTTAAGAAAATCCGGAACCTCTGCATCTTTCCCTGTGTAGAACGAGGCGAGCATTTCCGAAAGCTTCTCCAGAATGCTTTCCGGCCTTTTCCCGTAATCTCCGTAAACCTCTTTCAGAACATTGGATGCAAGGTAGTCTCTTTCCGCAACAATCTTTTCGGTAGTTTCCGCCATCCGGACAAGCTTTTTATGGTTCCTCGCCCTCCAGAGGCCTTTCATCCACTGCCAGTAAAGAATGGAGAACCAGTAAAGTGAAGAGATGCATTTCCCGTTGCATAATGAAACCGCATTCCCCCTTTCGTAAAATTCCGCCCCCTTCAGCTTGTTCTCCCCGAATTCCGGGTTTTTAAGAAGAAAATTAATGTCTTCCTCCCCCTCCTTTCCCTTTTTCACGAACCTTTCCGACCATTCGCTCCACCATCCTCCAACCGTTTCCCTTAGGTTGGAAATCGCAAATGCGTATACGCTGGAAAGAGAATACATCTCGCCGAATTTCCTTATTTCCTCTTCCGTAATCGGCTCTTTTTCCTTTTTCTCGCTTAAAAGAATGGGCACGTACAGCTTGAACCAGGTGCTTATTGAATTGTACGCATTTGTGTAAATGTAAAGTGTAACCAAGTCTGAAACAAGTGCGAAACCCCCCTGCCCGGAGGTTCTCCTGTAATGGCTGTTGAAATGCTCCCACTCCTTATACGCAGGCGAATCCTTCTGGGCGGTAAGTCTCATCACACCCTCTCATGCATCCGGTTCGGCTTCTTTTTCATCATCACTCTTGTCAGCTCATCCTTTGCTTGCCTCAATGCAAGCGGAAGGTCCCATTCAAAAGCGCTCACAGTCACCAGCTCCTTGCTCCTGAGCCTGACTCTTAGTGAATACTTGTTTCTCCTCCCCCTTGCCTCGTGCTTTTTCACATGAACGAACAATGCCCTCACTTCAAAGCTTTTTCTCAGCTTGTCAACTATCTCGCTCTTGCAGTATTCCTCTATTTCCTGGTACATCTCCTTATCTTCTTCATCAAGCCCGCTTATGTATATCCTGCTCTCTTCCTCTGCTGCCGAAATAACTGTTTCGAAAACATCCTTTGCAGATATTACCCCAACTGGCCTGACTCCTTCCTGCACAACAAGCGTCGAAAGTTCCTTGTCCGCCATGATTTTTGCAATCTCATCCAGGCGCATGCCTGTTTCCGCAGTTTCTATATTCTCCCTCATGAATGAGCTTACCTGCTTGAGCTCAAGGTTTACCTTGTCCGAAATTATGCTCTCCTTCTCCTTTTTCTGCATGAGCACATTTGCCAAATCGTAAGTGCTCAGTATTCCCTCAAGAATTCCCTCCTTTGTAACAACCAGCCTTCGGACGTTCTCCTTTCTCATCATGGATTTGGCATTCGCCAGCGTGGCATTGCTCTCGATCGTTATTGCCGGCGAGGACATTATTTCATTTACATTGTAACCGCTCAAAACTCCCTCGTCCATAAGAACCTTTATCACGTCTGAGCGCGTGATTATGCCAGAAACCTTTCCCTTCTCGAAAACAGGCAGTGCCTTCCACCTTCCGGAAAAGAATGAGTTGCATATCTCCAGAAGCGAGCTCTCCTTATCGATTTTTGGGCATCTCACCGCCACAGTTTCGCATTTTGTCTTCTGCGGGTTCAGGGGCGCCTGCCTTAAAGTCCTGTCGTCAATTATTCCGTAAAACTTGTTGTTTTTTGTTATCACTACAGGGATTCCATTCTTGGAAACTTCTGAAATTGCCTTTGACAAAGGCTCGTCTGCATCAAATGTATTCGCTGGGCGAATGTTCATTATACCACCTCAAAATCTTACAACTAAATTATAATAACAAGATATAAAAAACAAGTGCCATAACCATATATGGCAATTCTGAGCGAAAGGCATTTTGTTGCAAAATTCACCAAAAACGTCCATTCCACAAAAAATGTGAAAGTTAA
>CAYTXD010000054.1:0-3073 GCA_964441305.1 Microcaldota archaeon | reverse complement strand
TCCTGCAAAAAGGGGAATTTGGTTGCCACGTCGGACATAATGTTCGAGAAGACCCATTTTCCAAAGAACATGCCCTACCTTCCGAGAGGGGTGAAGATAGCGGTCGCAAACTTAAGCGACCTTGCGGCAATGGGCGCGGCCCCGCTTGCGCTGACTGTTTCACTCGGGCTTCCAAAAACCACCAGCAAGCTGCAGGCGGAGCAGCTTAAAATGGGCATAAATGAAACATGCAGAAAATACAAATGCGCTTTCCTCGGGGGAGACAGCAAGAATTCGCAGGAACTTACGCTGGGCGGAACTGCGGTCGGCATTGCGAAAGGGATGCTAAGGAGAAACAATGCAAAGCCAGGAGACATTGTAGCCCTCACAGGGGAGATTGGAAAGGCGGCATGCGGCCTCCAGAGCCTTCTGCTCGGGCTTAACGACAAGCTGGAATTCTCATTCCTCGAGCCAAAGGCGAGAATAAAAGAGGGGCTTCTGCTCTCGGGGCACTCCAGGCATGTTTCCTGCATGGACATAACCGACGGGCTTTCATACTCTCTTTATGAAATAGCGAAAAAAAGCGGCGCGGGAATGGAAGTTGACACTCTTGCGGCGACAAAATCCGCAAGGAAATTTGCGGAGGAATACGGGCTTGACGAGAATAAGCTTGCGGATGGAGGGGAAGATTATGAGCTTCTGTTCACCTGCAGGCCTACGATATACTCAATTCTGCAAAAAAAGATGAAGTTAATCAAAATCGGAATAGTCACTCAGAAGAAAAAAGTATTGGTGAACGGAGAGGAAGCTGAGAAAAAGGGTTACGACGCTTTCCTTAACGGCCGTGCCTCCAGCCCCAGCCAAAAGAGTTAGATTCGAACCTCTGGGGGTCGTCTTTTATAAGTTCGTCAGCGTCATTCTCTATAATGCTCAAATTCTCCTCAACGTCATGTGAGAGTTCCACCAGGCCCTTTTTCTTTTCAGCCTGTATGCCTTTGCTCTCCCCGGCGCTGAGGTATCCTACCCTTTCAATATTGGAAAGTATAGCATCCTTCTTCATTTCCTTCTCATCCTTGCCTTTATGGCCTATGCTGATTCCGAAAATATTCATAATTATCACTCTCCCACTATTTACAACATTATATGCAATTTGATATTTATAAACCTTTCCCCATTCTTCCACTTTCCCGCAACTCCTGCCGCATTGCGATACCCCCTCCTTCCAGGGAAATCAATATATACCTTTAAAACATTCCTCCCTCATGGCAGTGAAAAGCAAATATGTTGAAGTTGAATATTCCTGCTCGCCCGAGGGGCTTCTGGACATGCTGCGCTCCTCTTTCGTAAGGAAATTCAAAGGGGATGTAATCAGGTTTGCAGTCGAGGGCAAAAGGGGTAAGAAGCTGCTAATTCATGCGAGCGTGAAGCAATGAGCAGGTTTACGGCGGTTCACATTGTCCCTACCGGGGTTGGCGCTGAGATAGGCGGCTATGTCGGGGATGCCACCCCTGCAACAAACACCCTCGCCTCCATTTGCGACACTCTCATTTCCCACCCAAATGTTGTTAATGGGGTATCTCTTGATGTTGCAAGGAAAAATGTCCTTTATGTGGAGGGCTATTCGCTGGACCGGCTTCTTGACGGGCAGATAGGCCTCAGGGAAGTAACATCCAACAAGATAGGCATAGTTCTGGACAGGGGTATGGATGATGAAAGCTATGAGCTCGCGCTTAACACAATTGATGCCATAAGGGCTGTAAAAGGAGTAAACGTGCTCGGATATGTGAAAACCGAAAAAAATGTAGGGTGCAAAGCGGTAAAGACAAAATCTGGGGCTTTCACTGGGGAAATTTCAAATGAGGACGTGATGCTGAAGGCATGCTGGGAGCTAATCAACAAGGGCGTGGATGCAATTGCCCTTTCGCTTTCAATTGAAACTTCCGAAAAGGACCTGAAGAAGTACTTCAAGGGAAAAGGGCCGAACCCCTACGGGGGGACGGAAGCGGTAATCTCACACCTTGTTTCGCGGGAATTCAAAATCCCCTGCGCCCATGCACCCCTCCTTTCCCCAAAGGAAATCCACAAGGAAATGCACTCGGGTGTTGTTGACCCAAGGGCAGCTGCGGAGGCGATAGGGCCCGCATACCTTGGGTGCGTTCTGCAGGGCCTGTCAAATGCCCCGAGAATAGTGCCATACAGCAGGTGCACTGCGGATGAAATTACCTACAAGGACATAAACGCGCTTGTGCTTCCCTACTCCTGCATGGGGGGCATTCCCGCACTTGCCGCGCAGAAGTTCAAAATACCAATTATTGCGGTTAAGGAAAACAAAACCCTGATGAAGCTCACTCCCGAAAAGATGAAATTCAAGAATGTCTACATTGCGGAAAACTACTGGGAGGCGGCGGGCATTCTCGCGGCAATGAAAGAGGGAATCGACCCAAAGGAATTAAGAAGGCCTATTGAAATTGTAAAGAAGCTGTAAAAGCTATTCTTATACATTTATATATTTTTTATAACATAACTTAACTGTGCCAACTAAAATAAAAACCGCAAGAACGAACTTAATCTCAACATTAAACCTAGCTGCCGCAAGAAAACGATTCCAACAAATAAAAAAACCAGGCTCTGAAGAAGCAATTAAGTACTCATTATCCTCACTAGTTTCAAATTCACTCGACTCAAGAATAAACAAAAGAGGCAGACCGCCTAAAGAATTCCAAAGATTTATCGAATTTTTATCCGATTCCTTGCAAATTGAAGCAAAAGACATGCTAAAAGACAAAACATTCATCTCATTTTTCAAAAACACTTCAAGGCAATTGTTCTACAAAGGATATACATCAGAGAGTTTTGATAAAAATCCACTACTGGCGGAAGTGATAATAGGTCACATATTAACAGAATATGAACTACTAGTTCATGAGGTAAAAATGCCTAAATCCATAATAAAAAGATTTGCCCACTCCTTATCAATCGATGAAAATTCAGAAATTGGAATAGATGCAAAAACAATTTTCGGCTCTGACAAAAGAACGAAAACAGTTGCAAAAACAGCAGCCTATCTTGTCTGGAGCAAAACACACAAATCAAT
>CAYTXD010000053.1:0-7321 GCA_964441305.1 Microcaldota archaeon | reverse complement strand
TAGTCCTTCGGTTTCAAATGAACACCATATTACATAACAGTAAGTTTGTTTTTAATTCTCTCCTGTGTTGTTCCAATAAACAACTGCCCCTTCTTATTCCCATGTATAAAGTAATCCTGGACAATCTGGAAATTCTTCTTCTTTATCTTCTGGTTCGCGGCCTCCCAAATGCACTTTGTCTTGAAGCCCTTCTTTTTGAGAAGCTCCGCCTTTGTCATCATCTTCAGAAGGTTTGTGAGGAGGTTGGAGCTTCCGGTTTCATATTCGTATATCACCGCCTCGTTCCCCTTTGTCAGCACCGCGTCCAATTTGCAGTTCTTCTCCTTTCCCGACTCCACAATTGTTACATTGTTGTCCGAGGGCTTCCACCCCTTCATGCTGTCCACGAAGCTGGCTATCTGCCTGTGGTGCTTTTCCGATTCAACGCCCACGGGCCTTCCCTTTCCCCTTTTGCCTGGCTTCTGCCCCGCGAATATCTCCTTCCCTTTTCCAGTTAATGTGTAGATCTTTGCCTTTCCCTTCCTGCTCGCGACAGCAATGAGCTTCTGCCTGAGCAGGTTCTTGAGCGCCTTGACATACCTGTGCTTCACTCCCTCAAGCTTGATGAATTCAGACGCCTTGTTGGCTTCCCTGTTTCCTATAGCTGTAAATAATATTTTGTCCGCGGGCATTGTGAACAGGATTTCCTGTTTGCCTTTCGGGCGGGAAACTGGCTGGGCGGGGACAATGGGCGCGATGGGCGGCTGCTTCCTGAAGAACTTCCTCATGCGCAAGTCAACATCCTTCTGCGGAAGGGGCTCCAATAAATTGGGCTTAACCCTCATGAAGAACGGCCCGATTGTCTTCCTTTCCGAATCGGTGAGCAGGCAGCAGGCGTCACCTCTTTTGAGCTTTGATATCTTCGAGGTTGCGCTTGAAACCAGCGCCTTATTGAACGAGTCGTACGCCAGCTGGGTTATGGCAAGCTTCGCGCCTATGGAGTCCTGCTTCAGTATTATGTGGTTCTGCGAGTGCCTCCATATCCCCTCGCTGAGCTGGTCGGAGTAGTGCGTCATGAACATAAGGCCTATCCCGTGCTTCCTGAAGCCCACGAGCTCCGCTTCCAGCTCCTTCGCGACTTCCTCGGAGGCGTCGCCGGTCTTCTGCTTCTTGAAGATCATCTGCGCCTCCTCCAGCACGAACAGCAAACGAAGCTCGTCCTCCCCCTTTTCATCATATTTCGAAAGCGCGTATGAGAATATCTGGGTTAAAATGAAAGAGTACATGAGGGGCCTCAGAAGGCTTGAGATGCTGGACAAATCAAATACGGCCCCGCGCCTGAAGCACTCCTCGATCCTCAACCCGTTTAAATTGAAGTTCTGCCCCTCCATTATTTCTTTTAGATACTCCAGCGCGGACATGATGTTCTGCCCGAACTTGTCCAGCTTCATTCCCCACCTTGTGTTGTATCCGTACACTTCGTACGCGCTTTCCTCAACCGCCTTGTAGACGTCCGACATCAATGGCTCCCTTGACTTCGTGTAGAGCTCGCGGAACGCTTTCAGCATAACCCTCCTCAACGGGCCGGTGAACGGGCCCGCGCCCATCACGTTCGACATGTACAAGGATAGGTTCTGGTAGAATACGTCAATAGGTACGTCTTCCGGGCACCTCACCAGATTCAACGGAACTTCCGCAACGTCTATTACCAGCAGGTCCTTGTCTTCTCGGCCCAGCGCGCTCCATTCCTTGGTAGGGGTGATGACTATCGGGACAGAGCCTTCCTTCAGCGCGTGGGAGGCTATCGTCATCGCGGTAACCGTCTTTCCGGTTCCCTGCTGCCCGGTAACTGCGGTGTGCCTGTTCAATGCCTTCAGGTCAAGGTGAATTCCTTTCCCTGCCGCAACTCCCTTGATCATCTCAGTTCCAAAATCCAAGCCGCTGTTAAGGGCGGCAGACGAAAGCGGAACCAGCTTAACTACGTTCTCCTCCTCCGCTGTTTCCGGCGCGAAGTGGATAAGCCTTGAAGCGAACTCCCCGCTCATCGGATCCCCTCCTTTTTGGGGGATTCCGTAATTAATCTCATGCAAATCCCCTATATGGCCATCTTCTTCCCCCGCCATCTTTGAAGCTACGTGCCTGTAAAGTTCCCCGCTGTCCTCCCCCCACCCGGTCATGCTCACCTTGAAGACAGAGTCGTTTGAGGAGAGGGCGTTGTTTATCATGGCGAGGACTTCCGCGGCGATGTGCTTTTCGTCCGAGTCCATGACATCGGTTTGCAGTGGATCCGCCAGCCTTTGCAGGAGTGTGGGGTTCATCGCGCCCTCGACATGCAGCCTCTCCCTGTCCAGCGCGTTCAGGCCGGACGCGTAAAAGGACACCATCAGCTTGCAGTCGTGCATTCTGAGAGAGGAGAACAAATCGGAGAATATGTGCTGGAAGTATTTGGGCTCGTCGTGCTCCTTCCTCTCCTCGTGGTCCATGTGCTTGTGGCGTATCTTCTCCTCCTTCAGTAAGGGCATGCACGTGTATCCCCAAACGTTGGAAATCTCAAAGTCCAAAGGTTCCACTTCCCTGAATTGAAGCCCTGGAATTCCGTCAATCACCCTCTTGAATACCAATGGCTCGACTCCCAGGGTTACTGCATATATTTTCATCTCCTTGAAGTCGTAGATTATTGAGAATGAGATTCCGGCGAGCTTTCGCGCGAACAAATTCGCGATGTCCATGGGCGCGTCTGGTATTGAAACAAGCTCGTAGGCGTGGTAATGGGGATATTTCCTGCTAAGCAGTCCGAAAGGGCCCTTTTTGATAACAAGGTGCTCTGCCAATGAATCTCCCGTAAAGCTGGCGCATTCATACTATAAAAATGTGCAGGGGGAGTTTTCCTGCCTGTTTGCTGATTCTGGTTCGTAAATTATAGGTGTTACCTATTCAGGCATGTCTTTTCCAGCCGCCATGCCCACTTTGATTTATTCCTTTCCGAGAGAGTTAAGATGACCTCGTATTTGCTCTACCTGCTCCAATATCAGTTTGGCTGGGCCAGATAACTCCAAAGCTTGAGCCACTTCAGTGATTATGGTCAAGGCAGACTCCACAGGCTTCAGGTCAATGCCAACAGGAACGACATTATTCTTTTCCGCCGGTTCCTTTGCAATTGGCGCAGGCGCTGTTTTTTCGGCGTCAGCCACTTCGTGGCTGGTTTCAATTCCTAGCACCCCTAGACGGCCAGAAACCCTGCTGATAGCGCTGACGTAATGCCTGCTGTTGTAGTCGTCGAGGTTGTTGTCGCTGCGGGCCAGAAGGCCAACTCTTTTATCTATTCTTCTAAGATAACGCGTGGCTTCTTCGCCTGCACTAACTTGTTTTCCAGTAGGTATCGTGAATCTGTCATCTGTTAAATACCATCCATTTTCTGTTGGGAAGTTCTGCACAACTTTGATATTTGCATCATCTGGAACGTAAATCAATTTTTGGGCTTTTCCATCATCATTTATTTCAAAGGTTGGATTTCCTTTTTCATCGAATCCATGTTCAACTACAAGGATTACGTTTGTTGCTTTCCTTAGGTTGCTTATTCCTTCTGCCTCTTTTGGAACAGGGAACCTGTACGTGATATTTGTTTCTGGATCTGTATAAAGGGCGTATTTTCCGCTGTCTTCTCTGTTTGAATCCTTGAATGATTTGTTTGGTTCGACATATGCAGTCATTGTCCCTGACCATGTGGGATAGACTTCATTTTCTTTCGTCCATTGGTCGGAAGTTACCACTCTTGCATCCAATAGTTTATTTGAGAGGATGATTAGTTTTCTTTGGTTTGCAGTTGCAACTGCTTCGTCTTGTGTAAGACCTTTTCCATTATCATATTGGGCAATTATTGTAACTTTTTGTGCATTAGCCATAAATATCACCGCCTAAATTCCTGTTTACTATGTTTATATGTGTTTCCCCACAGCAATCCACAGCAAATTAATCAGTCCGAAAGGGCCCTTTTTGATAACAAGGTGCTCTGCCAATGAATCTCCCGCATGATTAAGGGCAAATGCGCTATAAAAAGGTAGCTATGGACGCAAAGTTCCTGAAAAACAATGCATACAATATAAATTCGTATAACTCCAGAATATGTTTATGGCGTTTATTAGGTTGTTTCTGTATACTGCTGTCTTGCTTTCCCTGGCAGTAATTGTGTTTCCATACTCTTCAGAGATTTCAGCCAGTATTGTCGGAGGTGTGATAGTATATGTCATTTTTTTCCTCAATCAAATAAAGGAGGAGAGGCGGCAAGCGCAGATAAAGGAGCAGAATTTCAATAGATATGTTTTGGAGATGATGTATGATTTCTATGGCACATTTTTTTTCGTTATATTCGGAGCAACCAATGGCGGAAAAATAGCTTGGAATGAGATAGAAACGAATATAGAAAAAGCAATAATCAAAGGTGATGAGGAAAAATTGGACAACATTCTGAAAGGATCGCCTGCGCACTGGAAAAACCACATGATCGAATTTTTGGAAAACATGAATAATAGGTTAGATATATTGGGTGTGTTCCTGCAAAATGATAAAAAAATCGAAAAATACAATAAATTGAGAACTGCATCCAACAACTTTAGGAATAACTATGTAAATTACATGATGGTTCAAGATGAGAATATCAACCTAGGAAGGAGTGTTAAACAGTTTGGAAAAATAATGGTTGATTTGGCAAACTACTGTTCAAGTGAGATAAGTAGTAAGGAACTGAAAGAGTTTCAACCAACTTATCATGTATTAAAAAAAATTAAGGACTAAATTTTGGGTGTAGGTGTATCACCCTGTTTCAGGATTATTTCCCCCTGAAAAACACAAAATACACCGAACCCCCGATTACGAATATCGGTATTGAGCACACGCCAAGCAGGACAAGGAGCGGCCATGCAACAATCCCCATGGGAAAGTAAATCACCATAAATGCAATTACTGACACAAGCGCCGCCAGCCATGCGAGCAAAACTGTCCCGAAGAATGAAGCAATCGCAGAAGCAAGAACCGCAACAAGGGACTTTGCCTCGTATTCTCCTGTCCTTAGATAGTGATATACTGGCGGTGCCGCCTCTGCAATGTAGAACAGTGCGGCAAGCACAAAGTATGCCCGGAAAAGGTCGCTGAAAACAAGCTCCCTGAGCTGGAGGTAAAATTCCGGCTGTGCAAACAAAAGAAGCGAATAGTCGAAGAACACTAGAATTGAAAGCCCCAAAACAGCAAAGAGCAATGAGTTGATTAGGTATATTGCCACCAGGGCTAAGGGATTTCTCATTCCCTTCCTATCCCTTATGAATTTCAGGGATTTCATAGTAGAGGTATATTTTTACCTCTTTAAAAAGATAAGCAGAAAGATTATCTGCTCGCATGCCCTTACCCGATTTCAGGGAAGTATTCAAGAGCTTCCTCTTTTGGTATTTTGTCAACCCAAGAATGTCCAGTCACCAAATCCATAGTAACCATATACCCTGATTTGTCGTTTAGCAAAACTGCATAAGCAGTTTTGTCTTCTCCTCTCATAAGTTTTAGTTCATGGGCGTTGTATCTGCCCACCCTAACAATGAAGGACTTTGCAGTTCCCTGGCTTTTTGATTTTCCTTTCATTCTTGAAAAATTATTCAATATGACGATCTCAGGATAAAACCCTTCTTCGCCCATTCCTGCATAAATAGTTCCCTGGGGGTCGGTAGTCATTATTCCCTTTTTCTTTCTGAACTCCCCATACATCCTCTTTTCCAAATCGGATTGTTCAGCATTGCTAAAAAATGAGCCATTTACATATATCGCAAAGCCGCTCCATTCATCAGCAGTAATAAAATCAATCTGGTCATATCCCCAGGCTTCAAGAGAATCCCATGAAACATTGGTTAGCTCTCCCCTTTCTACTAATTTTTCAACTTCTTTTACTGTTGCAGGATACATGTTGTTCTCCTCTGCATATACCTTTTCTGCAAGAAGTTTTCCAGGAATAAATTTTGAGAAGAAAACTGCGGCTGCCGCCGAAGCCGTAATTTTTAGGAAGTTTCTCCTGTTTATTAAACTACCCTTATCGTTATTTTGTTGGGAAACATTACTTTCCTTTTTTGGAAAAAATAGCTTCATATTATCAACAGTTATTCAACACTCGCTTTCTCAACCGGTTTTCCAAATACTTTGCTGACTTCTTCCCTTCCTTCAATTTCTTCTGTGCATTTCCAGTCTCCATTAGTTAAGTTGATTTTCAAAACATATGCATAATCTTCATCAACTTTAATGTATGCGTAAGCATAGGGTTCTTCTGTTTCAATAAATTTTATGTCCGACCCTGGTTCCAATGGGCTTTTCCTAAGATTTATGACTTTACTATTCTCAATTTTGGCATTACTTGGGTTATTATCAATACTTTCATTTACAATTGAAATTTCAGAGTATGTCCCTTCCGAATCCCTCCCAGATGAAACTGTTCCTTGGGGCATTATTGTGAAGACAGATATTTTATCGTAATAATACCCACCATTTAACTCATATATTAACTCATTTAATGTATCAACTGAATACTTCTCCCCATCAACATAAGTCACAATCTTATTCCACTCATCCCCTGTGACAGTCTCAATAACATATCCATTAACTTCATACTTATGATAATAGAAATTACTCAATCCTGCACTCAACTCATTTACCTCACGCGCATCAAGAAACTTTGGAACTTCCGGAACATCCACATAATCCTCTCCGTCATAATATACTTCAGAATCTGAAGATGTGTTTGCACTGGCAACTTTTATGCCTTTCCCTTTATCAGGAACTCCATTCTCCCCAATTGAGGAAGCAATTGTAAATTCTCCAACTTCTGCCCTCTCAACTATTGCAGGAGGAGAATCAGCAAGCAAAACAGCACTTCCTCCAAAAAAAGCAATTCCAGTTGCCACTGCCTCTCTTTTCCCAATTCTTGGAACCCATCCGTCCATTCTTTCAAGAACAAGCTCAGTCGTAAGAAGGGCATTTTTCTTGTTTCTAAGTAATCTTTCTGCAACTTTGGAAATTCCCCTAATTACAGCTGACCTATGGGACATGTTAATATTGTCCCTCTTAGGCACTCTTGCTGCCACAAAATTGGGGTTTTTCATACAGATAATTATATATTTCCTGATATTTAAGCGTTTACATGATAAAAAAAAGCGGAAATAAGTGATTGTTTTGTCTAATGGTGAAGGTGCAGATACTCTTGCCAATCTGGGTAAAGGTCCTGCTGTTTTTAGGAACCCTGAAGAAACTGAGCATAAAAAGGATGTTTCTCAACTAAGCAGTGAAACAGGAAAAAGCCAGGATAGAGATAGAG
>CAYTXD010000052.1:0-7403 GCA_964441305.1 Microcaldota archaeon | reverse complement strand
TGTCCCTTCACCCGATAACGGCTCAATAATCGGCACAGTGCAAACAACAAACTCAACCGCAATATCAGGGGCAACTGTTACAGCATACAAGAGCGGCTCAGCAGTGGGAAGCGCAACAACCAATGCATCAGGAAACTATGAAATTTCAAACCTGCCTCCGGACACATACACAGTAAACGCATCAAAAACAAACTACATAACCTCCTCTGCAGGAAATGTTGTAGTTGTCGCGGGCGCAAACACCACCTCAAACTTCCAGCTGAGCGCAGCATCTGTTTCATACGTAGTAGTTTCTCCCGCATCAGCAACAATAACAAACGGGGGAAGAGCAACATTCACAGCAACCGGATATGATGAAAACAATGACCCGATACCAATCACTCCAACATGGAGCACATCAGGCGGAATCGGTTCAGTATCCCCAAGCAGCGGCTCAACAACAACCTTCACCGCATCCTCAACAGGCAGCGGCTCAATTACTGCAACCTACAACGCATCGATTACAGATTCCTCTTCAATTTCCGTAACATCCGGAGGAGATGATGGGGATGGGGGCGGTTCCAATGTAGGCGGCCCTGGAGGCCCAAGTTTTGGAATAATTCCTGCAGGTTCTGATGGTGAGCAAGAGGAAACAGAGGAAGAAACAGAAGAAACACCTCCTGAAGATGAAGAAGAGCCAGAAGAGACGGAAGAGCAGCAACCACAGGCAACAGAAATTGCTGCCCCTTCAACTGCAGGCATGTATTCAACAATCGCCCTGCAGGCAACAGACACGGATGGCAACCCGGTCCCTGGTGCTTTGGTGGAAATTACCAGGCCAGACCAGGTCGTATTCACAATTTCCGCGGATGAAAATGGGGAAGTTGAACTATACTTTGGAATGCCCGGCTTCTATTCAATAGGCCTCCCAGAATCAGGAGTAATAGTGGCAGAAACAATAGAATCCATAGCCCCGCCTGAACCAGAACCTGGAGAAGAAACAGAAGGCGAGCCAATAGAGGCGGAAATACCCTCGGAAACAGGTGAGGGAGTCAGCCCGACAAACGCACTTTTGGCTGGTGACATCGGAGGCGCGGCAAGCTCTTTCATTAGCTCAACCCTTTCAAATGGAGTGGTTGTACCAGTCATTGTTGCGGCAGTATTCCTTGCGGCAGTTGTCGGGTATGTTCTCCTTAAAGGAGGAGCCGGAGGGGCGGGAGGCATTGTTAAAGCAGCTGAACAGGCCGCAAAGCAGAAGCCAAAAACCCCAAAAACCAAGAAGAAGGCAAATGTGAAGGAAGAGATAAACAATGCAAGAAAAAAGACGGAAACTAACGGCAATAAGCAAGGAAAATCCAGCAATTAAGACACAATAAAGTAATCAACCGCCAACAGTTCTATTAAATAAAAATAAGCTATTGCTTCTTTTTCTCTTCTTCCAGCTTTTTTATCTGCTCCTGAAGCTTCCTGATAGTATCGCTCATTTCAGAAATTACCTGCTCATCCTCCTCAACATACTTTCTGCTCTCCTCAAGCTCCTTCTCCGCCTTTTCCAGCTTTTCCTTGTCCTTTTCCTCTGCTTCCTTCCTCATGGTTTCTATCTCATTTTCTTTTTTCTTAAGCTCCTCGATTTTCCTATCCCTTTCAGCTATCATTTCCTTGTGCTCTTCTTCCTTTTCGGAAATCCTCTTCTTGAACTCTTCCTCTTTCTTTTTCAACGTGGACTCCATCTGGACAGGCTGTGCGGACTCGCTCTCAAGCGCTTCCCACTCTGCATCAATCATTTTCTGTATCCCCTCAATATCGTCATCCTTCAGGTGCTTGAACCTCTTCTGCTGCTTTAAATAATCGGCAACCGGTTTTTTCTGCGGCTTCATGTTCAAGGTAAATGTCCCATCTTCAATTTCATAGAGCTTCCACATGCCTGTCTCTACTGCAAGCTTGGCCAGTTCGACTGAAAGGTTGCTCGCATATCCCCATCCCGGCACGCAGGAGGCATGTATGCATATGAATTTGGGCCCGCGCATCATCATCGCCTTCTTGATTTTTTTCTCAACATCATTGGGAAATGCCATGCTTGTGCTTGCGGCATAGGGAATTCCGTGCGCAGCAGCTATCTCAACAATCGGCTTTTTTCTCTCCTGTTTCCCGGAAACGCTCTTTCCAACCTGCGAAGTTGTCGTTGCCGCCCTAAACGGGGTTGCACTGCTTCTCTGCACTCCTGTGTTCATGTATGCCTCGTTGTCATAGCAAATGTAAAGCACATCATCTCCCCTTTCAAACATCCCTGAAAGCGCCCCAAACCCAATATCGTAAGTTGCGCCGTCACCAGCAATGCAGACAACATGCACCTCCTCCCGCCCCTCAACTTCAAGCGCCTTTTTCACACCCGAAGCTATTGATGCCGCGTTCTCAAAGACGCAGTGTACATACGGGACTTTCCATGCGCTCTCAGGGTAAGGGGTTGTGAAAATTTCCGAGCACCCTGTTGCATTGACAACAATGCAATTTTTCCCTACGGCTTTCAATATCTGCCTTATTGCTATTGCAACTCCGCATCCCGCGCAGGCGCGGTGGCCTCTTGCCAGCAATTCATCTTTCGGCGAAATCATAAACATCACACAAATTCCTTTACCTCATGGTTTTCCATTATTTTCTCAAAAAGGTTTCTGGCATGCTCAACCGTAATATCCTTCCCCCCAAGCCCCCCGATAAAGCTTGAAACCAAAGGCCTCATCTGGGGCTCTGTTTTCTTCAAGGCGTTGAGCACTTCCGCATAAAGTGGCGCAACCCCTCCCAAGCTTATGTCCTTCTCAAAAATCCCTATGGCCCTTTTTCCCCTGAATGATTTGTAAATTTTATTCGGAAACGGCCTGAAGCTCTTTATCCTCACCAGCCCAACCTTCTTTCCCTCCTTTCTCATCTCATCAACTGCGATTTTGATATTCCCGCACACCGAGCCCATTGCAATAAGGACGAATTCTGCATCCTCGCTCATATAATCCTCCCAAAGCCCATTCCCGTATCTCCTCCCCGAAACATCTCCCCATCTCTCAGCGGATTCTGAAATGATGTTTTCGGCACCATGGATGTCTATCTGCAAATCCTCCCTGAACTCTTGGTAATCGGTGGGGAATGCATATGCCCCGAATGTAAACGGCCTGTCAGGATCCAGCCGCATATATGGCCTGTACCTTGGCAGGTATTTTTTTATAATCTCCTTTTCAGGAACTGAAATCTGCTCAACCGAGTGTGTAAGGTAAAACCCGTCCATGCAGACCATTGCCGGAAGCTGTGCCTGCTCTGCCACCATGTATGCCTGCACCAGTGTATCCACCATCTCCTGGTTCGTTTCGCAGTAAAGCTGTATCCACCCATTGTCCCTCTGGCTCACCGTATCTTGGTGGTCACACCAAATATTCAATGGGGCGGAGAGGGCTCTGTTTGCAACTGCCATAACTATCGGCAATCTCATCCCAGAAGCAGCAAACAAAACCTCGTGCATTAACGCAATTCCCTGGGATGATGTTGCGGTAAAAGTCCTTGCCCCAGCCGCGCTTGCTCCAACAAGTGCGGAAATTGCGGAGAATTCCGCTTCAACCGCAATAAAGCTCTTGAGTTTTCCATCTGCATAAAACTTTTCCAAATCCTCGGCAATATGGGTTGAGGGAGTTATGGGATAGCATGCCACAACATCCGGCTCGCAGTTCTTGATGGTTTCTGCCACCGCGTAGCTCCCCTCCACTGTTTTAACTACCATAAACTCACTTCTGCTCCTCAACCATTTTAATGCATTTCACAGGGCACACATTCGCGCAAATCCCGCATCCTTTGCAGTAATCGTAATCCGGCTCCGCTCCCTCCTCCTTTACCTCTATTGAAAGGTCCGGGCAGAACATCTGGCACCTTCCGCATTTTATGCATTTCTCCTTGTCAACCACCGGCCTGAAAGTCCTCCAGTTGCCGGTCTTGTTATTTTCCGAAGTGCCTGGCTCGCATATTGGGTACTTAACCATAATATCATCTCAAGAGCTTGGAGCATTCCTCAACTGCCGCATTGTTCCTCTCCGCAAGCTTCTGGGGGAACCTCTCCTCCACCGCCCTTTCTATTGACTCAAGCGAAACCGCATTTGTTGCTTTTGAAAATGCGCCAAGCATTGCGGTGTTTACGATGGGAACTCCCATGAATTTCAAAGCAATCCCTGTTGCATCAACTGTAAATACATTTTCGGCCTCAAGCCCCAGCTCTTCCTTTGCCTTTTTGGTGTTCACAATTACGCTTCCCCCCTCAACAAGCCCGCTGGTAACCTCCACAGTCCCAAGCAGGCCCTCGTCCAGCACAACTACATGGGTGGGGGTGTAAATCTGCTGCTGCAATCTAATAACCGAGTCGTCTATCCTGCAGAAGCTCATAACCGGCGCCCCCCTCCTTTCCACTCCGAAAAAAGGGAACGCCTTTGAGAATTTTCCCTCATTTGCAGCAGAAACTGCCAACAGCTCTGCTGCCGTCACTGCGCCCTGGCCACCTCTGCCATGAAACCTAACTTCCAGCATAAATTTCCCTTCCATTAGTTGGCGGGCAAATTATAAAAACGCATGCTTCAACAAACGCCGATGTGCATTCTACTGGTCCACTGCAGCCTTGCCAAACTTTGCATACGGCTTTTTGGTTTTGCTCTCAAGCTTGTGGAAAACAACCTGCGAAATCCTCATGCCTGCATGAATCCTTATCGGAAAAGGCGCCATGTTAACTATTTCCAGAACCTGCCTGTTGCTCGACCCTGGCTGCACCAATGAAGAAGTAATGTGCACTGCCAAACCCATTCTCGCATACCTGCTCCTCCCCTCCAGCCTTCCCATCAAATCCGAAGGGAGTGTGAGCTTCTCAACAGTCCTCCCCAAAATCATCTCCTGGCTTCTCAGCTCAATGCTCTTTGATTTCAGCTTTTCAGTTGCCTCCTTGAAGCCCACCTGCTTCAAGTCAACAATATTCCCCCCGATATACCTTCTCCTAAACCTCCAAAAAACATCGTCAAGAGTCAGGTCAATAGATGCCTGGCCAATCTGCCCTTTTTTCAACTCTGGCTTTACCTTTATCCTCCCATCTTCAATATACTCCTTAATATCCTCGCTGGACAAAATCATAAAAGTAGAAAAGAAGGGGAAATTTAAAAACTAAATGACTTCAAGTTTCCCGTATTTTCCTGCAGAGACCTGTAGGTTTCCCTTGAACTCGCTTACCCAGCCGTTCTCGATTTTCACCTTGTCTCCCTGCTTCACCTTGTCAATATCATCTCCCCAGAGCGAAAGGGTAATCTCTCCGCTGTCATCCTTGAGCGTTGCGTTTGCAACCCTGGTCCTTTTCCCGAACTTGGTTACAACTTCCCTGGGTTCATCTACGGTGATTACTTCACCTTCAATATTAACATTGCCTGTGCCTGCTTTCAATTCACCAATTTTCATAATAACACCTCTAACCAGTTGGTTCTATTCTATTCGAATCCCAAGATATAAATAGTTTTGCATCTATGCGATGCGGTCTACTTTGTAAACATACCCGCGGTAATTCACTCCGCCCGCCTCATTGTAGAAGCGGTCAGTTGCATTCTCGATGCACCCCTCTATATCGTTTTCATTCATGCACCAGAGCGGGTCAAGAACGTAATATCCGTGTTCATTTCTCAAAGTAACAAACCTGTGCGCATTGTACCTCTCATTGTCAAGCACGTAAACCTTGGAAAGCTCCCATGTGCTATTGGAAACCTCTTTTTCCCTGGCAAGCTCCGAAACAAGATATGCAAGCTTGAAAGCCGAAGTGGAGGTTCTGCAGTTCCCTCCCATTTCATCAATTTCCTCATTAAACTCAATTGTGCACCTGTAAATCTGGCTTATGTTTGTTGCGTTCCTCCCGCATGCCTCCAGTTCGGAAGTGTCAAAATTCTCAACCAAATGCCAGTCATCCCTATCATAATACCTTCCATGGTTAAGCGAAAGCACTCTCTTTCCCGCGAATGGGAAGAAAATAGTCCCATTTCTCCTGACCTCTGTTTTTGTTTTCTGCTCATACTCGCAGAACTGGGTAAACCCGTTGAAGCACAACGGGTGGCTTTCCTGGGATATTACGTTAATATTTACATCAACTTCCTTTTTTGCCTCTGGGTAAAGGGCGTTAAGGAAAAACTCCTCCAGCCCGGCAAATGCAGTAGAGCAAAGAAAAGCAAAAGCCAATGCCGTCAATTTCCTGTTCATATTATCACAATTAACCATTATCTAACATAAATTATGAATTAACTAGTATTTAAACCTATCGGCACCCTTTTATGCGCCCGCCACCCCCTCTCCAAGCCGCATTTTTCCCTCTTCGGAATTCCTATCTCATCTCCCCGAGTATCACTTTCTGCAGCTCTATCGGGTCCCATGCCTCCAGGCCTTTCACTGCAAAACTCAACCTAGCTTCGCTCCCAGAGAAAATTTCAAACAGCGTATCCCCTTTTTTCACCTTATCCCCTTGCTCTGCATAAAGCAGCACCCCTGCTTCAATATCTGCAGGAGAGCCCGCCGCCCTTGCAATTTTGGAAACCATCCTGTTGTCAATATGAGATATCCTTCCACTCCTCTCCGCAGTAATCTTGTGGGTGTAATTCCCCACAGGAATATCATCTATTTTCACCTTTCCATCTCCCCCCTGCGCCTCGATTATCTCCCTGAACTTGCCCATCGCCTTCCCCTTATCCAGAAGCTTGCTTGCGGCATCATATCCCTGCCCGTTTTCCACTTTTCCGCACAGCTCAAGAAGCGAGCCCGCAAGCTGGCAGCTCTTATTCCTCAAGTCCAGGGGGCCGTTTCCCTCAAGCACCGAGAAAACATCCCTGCACTCAAGTGAAGGGCCGATTCCGCTTCCGACGGGGTCGCTCCCGTCGGTTATAAGAACCTCGATTTTCATCCCAAGCTGTTTTCCAATGTTTATGAAATCGGATGCCAAATCCTTTGCCTCCTTTGCATCCATTATTTTCGCGCCCCTCCCAATCGGAATATCGATAGTCACATACTCCGAGCCAACGCTCTTTTTTTTCGCAAGTATGCTTGCAAGCAGCACGCCTCTCGGGTCAAGCGAAAGCGGGTGCCTAATTTTGATGAGCTTGTCATCTGCAGCAGCAAGGTTCATCGCCCCTCCCCAAACTACGCATCCCTTTGCCTTGAGCAAAACATCCCTCATCTCGTCAAGGGAAAGGTCAACTGGGCAGAGCACTTCCATGGTGTCTGCAGTGCCTGAAGCGGAAGTGATTGAGCGCGAAGAGGTTTTTGGTATCCACAGGCCTGCTGCAGCCATTATCGGGACCACCAACATGGTAGTCCTGTTTCCAGCAACCCCTCCGATGCAGTGCTTGTCAACAAGCGGGGATTTTCTCAGATCCAATGTATCT
>CAYTXD010000051.1:0-7531 GCA_964441305.1 Microcaldota archaeon | reverse complement strand
CCTCCCCTTTGCTTTCTCGGGCCTTGCCATCCTTGAGCCGATGTAGGTTGGCGCCTTCTTCTTTATCTCCACTCCTGAAAGCTCGTTAACCAGGCCCATTGCGCTTTTGCTTTCATCGTAAATTCTGTTGAAGCGCTCCATTGAAATTTCGGTTTTCTCCAGCATTCCCAAAGTTGTCATAAGGGCAACCGCGTATTCGGAATCAATTATGATCTCCCCCTTGTCAATGGAATGGGGGATGCAGAGAAGCTCAAGCACCCGTTTGGCAGGCGAGGACTCAACCCTAAGTTCCTTAACCTTGAACCATTCTGAAACTATTTTTCCGGTTGAGAGCCATTCCGCAAGCCCCTTTATTTGCTGGGAGGAAAGGTCATGCCAGAAAAAGGTGTGGTCCGGATGGAGGGGTATTTTCCTCTCTTTTGCAATCCTGAATGCATCCTCGGCACTGGTTTTTTCCTTTACTTCAACTCCATTTTTTTCGGCAATCAGCTTGTGCCATTCATAGCAGTAGCCGGAGGGGATGAGAGAGTGGTTGGACTTAAGGAAATCGCCAAGAGGCACAAGCATGTCCCCAAGGAATAGCACCTCCTTTACCTGCGGATTAATCTCTTTTGCCTGCTCGCTTGTTTCCACTCTTACAACACTTCCGTCCCTGAGCTTCACGACAGGCGGCTCGATTGAGTCGCAAGGGGAGATTACGCAGCCCTTTCCCGGCCTTTCAACCTTAAGCTGGGTGCCTATTGCAGGAAAAGAATCAAGGAGGTACATTGCCGCGGGGTGTATGCTCTTTCCCATTATTCCGGAAGTTCGGGTTCTCCCATACCTGAGCCGAAACCCGCCAGGTTCCATCGGGTAGCTGAATATCGGCCTTCCCGCAACAATATCATCCAGATATTTTGGGTTTGGCTTTAGCTCTGTCATTCCCTCCTTGCTTCCAACTTTAACCAGGGACTCCAGCCAGCTCCAGTCAAGATTGAGCTTTTTTGTGTACTTCAGCACTTTTGGGGCCTTCTGAGCGATTCCCTCGCATGTTACAAGCGCTATTCCTCCCCTTATCCTGTTGGTTTCAAACCGCTCAAGGTTCCTGTGAACTGCCACCTCTATTTTTTCGGTGGGCTCACCTTCAATGCATACCGGGCAGCTCCTTATAATGTGCTTCAGGTCCTTTTCGCTCGGCTTGTACTGAAGGCGTGCGGAGCGGGCGTGGTATATGTCAACCTCCTCAACATACCTTTCAATTTCGGTGTCTGTTGGCCTGAAGTTCCCTATTCCGAACTCCCTTCTTGCAACATCTGTAAGGACAACGCTCAGCGCTGCAATTGTGCCCCCTGCAGAGCGAATCGGGCCTGCGAAAAAGATTGCAACATAATCGCTCCCGTCCGGATTTTCCTTTATTTTCACTTTTGCTATTCCTTCTGTCGGAGCGACAAGAACTCCTTCAGTGAGAATGCCTACGCCTGTCCTTACCCCCTGCTCAATAAGCTGCTCCCTGTCCCCTTTGATTATTTCCTCCCTGCATATTCTTTTCACAATTTCATGAGCAACCATTTCCCTGGAACCGACTTCCTTTTCTATTTCGCGGATTAGCTTTGCCACCCCGTGAGGGCCGACCAGCCCTTCCACCCTTCCGGCAACATCTTCTGCAGGGCGCATCTCAATAAATTTTTCAGGGTCGAACCCTTTTTCCCTTGCCTTTGTAGCAAGCTCGAATGCTTCCTGAAACTGGGAGGAAAGTGAATCAAGGTAGTTCTGCACGTCTTTAGGGTATTCAACCAAATGTACCGCCTTTCTTGAAGTCAAGATGGGTGACTTTTGCCGGCTTGGACTCGTATATTGGGACTATGCACGGGGTGGGTATGTGGCCCATCCTGAGCTGGAAATCTGTCTGCGCCTGGAAAGTCCCGGAGTTTACAAGCATCGTCCCCCTGTACTGTGTGCATGCATTCTTGTGTATGTGCCCCATGTGCAGAATATCCGGCTCCTCGTCAATAACCATGTAGTCGGTTCCTTCAGGCACGATTAAATTCTCGCCGTAAATTGGCGATAGGTGCCTTCTTTTCAGCAACTCAAGCATTGCTGTGCCGGGGTGCGCATAATCAAGCCCGGCTATTGCCGCAATTATCGAGTCCAATGAGGTGCCGTGGTAGACAAGGTGCTTCAATCCCTCAATTTTCACATGTGCTGGGCTCCCTATTCTCGTAACTCTTGAGTGTATCATTTCCTCGGGAATTATGGGTTGCGGCTCCGCCCTTCTCACTGCATCGTGGTTCCCTGGGCCTGCGATTATCTCTATGTAATCAGGTATTTCCCCCGCCCACCTGTCAAACATCTCATATTGCTTGTAAATATCATTCACGATGAGTTCATCCTCCTGGTTTGGGTATATGCCTATCCCGTCCACCAAATCGCCAGCAATAATTATGTATTTCACCTTTCCCGCAAGCTCCGTTTCACCCTCGTTGCCATTAAGCCAGCTTACGAATTTGCCGAATTCCTTTTCCATGAATGTATTGCTTCCAAAATGAAGGTCAGAGAGGTATGCTATTGCAACATCGTTTTCCGTGAACTTCTGGTCGCGGACAACTGAAACATCCGGCCAGGTTACCTCGTTGGCAATTATCATGTCCTTGAATATCTTGCCGTCAACAGCAACCACTTCGTCGGGGATGAGGCGGACGCCGTGTTCGTGCACTTTATCATTCTGGGAGAAAATGACCCGCACGACATCGTGCTCGTCCTCCATCATAACCATCAGGTTTCCCTTTCTGGTAATACTTTTCTCTGAAACCATTCCAATGAACCTGACTTTGTCACCCTCATGCCCTTTTATGTGGGTTGACTTTACGGTTGGCTGGGAACCTGTCCTTTCCCTCAACATTTTTTCAGTTCTCTTGAAGCGGTCATTGAAATATGAAACAAAATCCTCAACAGTTCCTGTGGAGCGCGAGTTTCCGCTCACATCCGACTTGCTTACAACCTCAAAATTAGAATCATATTCCTTTGCCAGCGGCTTGAAGCCGGATGCCCTCCTAACTTCGGTTGGAACAGGCACTTTCTCCTCTTCCTCCAGCATTTCCTTTATATCCAGCAGTGTTACAAGCAATCTAGCCGAGGAAAGAATCCTGTCGGTAACCGCTCCCGCCTTCTCATCCTTGCTCAAAAATTCGGTTGCTTCGGGGGTAAGCCTGATGTTTGCGGCATGCACCTTTTCAAGCTCCTCCCTACCCATTTAAACTACTCCTTCAATGCCTCCAGCGCGCTGAGTATCGTCCAAATCTGTGTCCTGGCGTGCGCAGGAAGGTTGATGTCTTCTGCAATAGAGTCAAGAAGATAAATTGCGGAGCTGGTCCTTACAATCAAATCATCCTCTGTTTGCAGTTTTTCCTTTGCATCGCTTACTGCCTTTCTCACATTTCTTGGTATTGATGTGTCCTGCACAACTGTTTCCATCATGCCCACTATCTGGTTTATCTGTTCTTCTGTATCGTTAGCCATGCAACCACCTCTCCAAAGAATAACTTAAGCAAAATCTGTTCTCATAACTTAAAGAAATCAATATTTATATTGATTACTGAATAGAAGTTGTAGAATATGGAAAAGAGGCAGCTTAGCTTGAGAAAGGAAACAGTCCAGAAGGAAAAGGACATGCCTTTACAGTGCAGGCCTTACACAATGCCCCCATTTTTCAAATACATGCTTGCAAAAACTCCGGAAAGGAGGAAGGAACTTGTGGAGCAGGTGAAGAAAAAGAACAATCAGAGGAAGGAAGAATGCAGGAGAATGGATATAGATGAGAGGATTGTAGGTGCAAAAATAGGGGATATTGGCAAGGGGAACATAAAAGTTATGGGTACGATGATATTCTCTGGCCTTTCCATATCTATGGCAACATGCATGGTCGGCACCCCTCTCGGAGGCATGCTTGTAATCTTAGGAATTGCGGGCACAATGGCCGCGCTGGTGATTGGAGTAAAGCACATAATCAAAACCCATTCCATTGCGGAAAAATGCGAAAAGATGAGAAACGAAAGGGGGACAATTGCGCCTTTCAATGCAGAATGGTACAATTTGCGCATGGAACAGGTTTTCGAAGAGGCGGAAAGAGTAATAGACAACTGGGCAGAGCAGATTGATGAATGGCTTGAAAGGAAATGAATGATGGCCCATAATTCCCCTTAGAAACATTTAAATACACATTTATCCATAATTTATTACAGATGATATCATGAATGGGCAGAATGCACACTCTCAAAATGGAAATGGGAAAGCAAGCCCGACAGCTGCTTTCCAGAACAGAAATGTTACTGTAAAATTTAATGTTGGCGGCGACGAACATGTACTGAAAGGAAAATTTCTTCCAGAAACAGATGTACTGCGAGGCCCGTATAGCAGAAGTCCATCTACGCACGCGCACAACCCACATTCCGGGAGAACAGGCAGGGAATTCGCAGAAAAGATGCCGCTTACAGAAGAGGAAGTTGAAGAAATAGTAGAGCAAACCAGAGAGGAGAAGACGAGGGAAATCGGAAGAGAGCAGGCAGAAAAAAGAGCAGTAGCTTCTGCTACCAACACTATTCTTCAAAGGGAATTCAGCCAGACAGCTGCAGAGCAGGAAAGCAGGACAGGGGAAAAGCTTGCAAGGCAGATTGTTTTTTCATCATTATCTGACCCAGGTATGCCTGTTGGCGAAGCAATCAAGCAAAAAATTCAAAACGGGCTGTTCGATGCTGTTGATTTCAACAAGGTTGCAACTTTTCTTTATGTAAATGGAATAAAGGAAGGTACAACTATAGCGGAAGCCCGCGAAATGCTCGGAAAAAGGGAGTTTGACTGGAACAATGCTTTCAAATGGGTTGGAGAAGGTGCAGGGATTTTCCTTAAGGAAATTTACGGAATGTTCAAGCCAATAATCAAGGCGATAAGAAATTTCGGAGTCCCTGATGATTTGAGGGATGATGAATGCGGACAGTTTGAGCTGCAAGATAGATCTTTAAAAACAGCGGAGATGCCAACCCCAGAGGATTCTTTTGCAAAAGATAATCATTCCGAAAGTCACCCCACATTGAAAAGGTTTGATGAATTATCAAAAAGGATATTGGAAGAATATACTGAAAAGGTAATTAATGGATTCAAAAAACAGTACGGAGACCAATGGAAAATGTTCGAAAAATATATTGAAGAAAACGGTCTGGAAGAGCTGCAGACAGAATTCACGGCTGTAGTTGAGTTGGCGTCTCAAAGCAACAGAGATATTTTGAAAAAATATCTTGAGTTAGGAAAATTGACTCAAGAAGAAGATGAGAAGCTTGATGAGATTTTCCAATGGCTAGAGTCATATGAAGAATAATAAACGGGCCCGGAGGGATTGTCGGCACCATTGCACTTGCAATGCTGCATTTTTGGGCGGCCTCTAGTTTTCTTTTTTCCCGCACCGTGCGGCTTTTTTCTTTTTTTAAAAGAAAAAAGGGGCCGGAACCCTCGACCATCAGCTTAGAAGGCATACGGGGGAGAATTCCCTTGCCGCTCTGTCCAAGCTGAGCTACGGGCCCATTCTGGATTTATTTGCTCAGTGAAATTTTAAAAGCAGAGCCCAGTTTCATTCTAATTTTTTGAGCAGGAAAGCAAGAAAAGAATAGAAGCCTTCGGCATTTGCGCCTTCTTTATCGTTCCAATCTTCACATATCCTTCCATAGTGGGAAAGCTCCATTTCGTGCTGTTCGGCATCTGTTTTCAATTTCCCGGAATCATCAGGAAACCATCCAGCTGGACACCTTGCATCCGCCTTCATTTCTGTTTTTCCATCCACTATTTCAAAAGGGTAAATCCTGCACCTCATGGGCCTCGCGGGGTAAACTGTGCATCTTCCCTCCTTCCCGAGGAGGACGCAGTTCTCGTTTTCATCGCGCGCCAAGTGAAGTATGTATTTTTTTCCATTGAGCAAAAGATGGGGTGCTCGCTTTTCATCATATCTCTCCGCGCTGGAGAAGCCCGCAAAAGAAAAATTGCCCAATTTTTCATATAGCCTTTTTACATCGTGCGCAGTAAGCGCCTGAGTGTAGTTTCTGCAGCACAATGCATCGCATTTATTGCAGGGAAACAGAACATCTGCATTTTCTTGCATGGACTCATCTTTTCCTTTTTACATTTTTTCCACTGGCACTATCCCAAGCAGGTTCATTCCGTTCATTAGCGTAACGCGGGTAGCTTTGACTACTGCAAGCCGTGCCTGGCCCTCTTCCTTGCTTTCCGCCTTGATTACAGAATGTTTTGTGTAGAATTTGTTGAATACGGTTGCCAAGTCAATTAAGTAATCGGCAATTTGGTGGGGCCTGAATTCCGTTCCGCTTCTAAGCACGACTTCCGGGAATAGACCTATTACTTTAAGCAAGTCCCTCTCATCCTCATTGAAGGTATAATCGAATTCATGCCTTTCATCACCTGTTTCATAGCCGTGCACCCTCGCGTTTTTCACAATCGAACCCGCGCGGGTGTAAGCATACATTATATATGGGGCGGAATCCCCCTCCAAGCTCAGCACATTGTCCCAGTCAAAGGTTATTTTCTTTTCGGGGCTGGTCTTTATCATTGCGTATCTTATTGAAGATATTGCAACTGCTTTTGCGATTTTATTTTTCTCTTTTTCCGGCATCTCCTGCTTCACCCTTCCTTCCGCCCTGGCTACCCCTTCTTCAAGCAAGTCGTCCGCAGTATGGCCCTTCCATGTGCCCTTCCTGCCTGAGAAGCTGCCTTCCTTAAGGGTTACGTGCTCATATGCCAAATGAATTGAACTTTCCGCCTCCTTTTCGTATCCCATTTCCCGGAAAACCTGGCTGATTACTTTTTGGGGGTATGCCTGCTCCATGCCTATTACATTCACCACTAAATCTGCATTCCCGAATTTCTTTTCCCTCCCCCCAATTGCGCTCATATAAGCAGTTTTTTCGCGTTGCTCAAGGAATTTCTTGTACCTGAAATCATCATCCACTTTACCGAATTTCCACAGCTGGAAAACCAGGTCTTTTCCGGTGTAAGTAGGAGAGCCGTTGCTTCGGATTAAAACCTTGTCAGCGCTCTCCATGTTCTCGAATTCCTTTCCTTCCATTTTTGCTACAATGCATCCTTTGTTCTTCCCCTCTTTTTCCTCAACTATTATTTTGCTTTTCTTCAGCTTCTTCAGCCCGTTGCCAAATATCTCCCTTGCAATATCGCTTTCGAATATCAGCACATCGTGCTCAATGCCATAATCCATTGCTGTTTCATACTGGGCTTTTACGCACTTCTCCGCAAGCTCTCTGCCCTCTTTTGCTTCATCTGTGACATGGTTTTCCATTTTCAGAAGAAGCTCGCGCACTTCGCTTTCAACTTCCTTCTTTTCAAACTCCCTTGAAACCTTCACATACTGCTTTCCGAGAAAATGGTCGAATTTTTCCTCCTTCCGCTCAGGGGAAAAGTTTTTCATGCCCCATAAACTTTGCGCAACCTGCAGGCCCAAGTCATCAATATAATCCTCGCGCTCAACTTCATAGCCGGA
>CAYTXD010000050.1:1284-7558 GCA_964441305.1 Microcaldota archaeon | reverse complement strand
GCACATATTTGTTGACGCAAAAAAGGAAATTTTTGATGAGATAATTTCCGAGCAGATTAAGGCAAACGCCCTCTACCAGGGAGTATATCCCGACATGTGCTCCGACCGCTACACTATTGCAAAGCACATTGCAAAAATTGCAAAGGATGAGGGGGCAGACTGCGTTTCTCACGGATGCACAGGCGCTGGAAACGACCAGGTGCGAATTGACGTTACCCTGAAAACAATTTCCCCAAAGCTGAAAATTATTGCGCCAATTCGCGAACTAATGATTACCCGCCCTGAAGAAATCAAAATTCTTGAGGAAAAAGGATATGAAGTCGACAAGAAAGTAAAAACATATACAATAAATGACAATGTTTTTGGAATAACAATTTCAGGAAGCGAAATAGACGAGGGAAAGGAGCCTGCAGACGGCTCATGGCAATTAACTAAAGTTACTGAAACAAAACCAGGATATCTTACAATTGAATTCAAAGAAGGGGTACCTATTGCATTGGACGGAAAGAAAATGCACGGCTCGGAAATATTGGTTGAACTGAACAAAAAGGCGGGCGCGCACGGATACGGACGAGGCTTGTATTACGAGGACGAGACAATAGGCATTAAAGGAATTCAGGCCTTCGAAGCGCCCGGCCTTCTTCTGCTAATTGAAGCGCACAAGGCACTTGAGCGCGCAGTGCTAACCCGAAGCCAGCAAAAGCTAAAGTCAATTCTTGACAACACCCTTGCAGACCTCACATTCCACGGGCTTTTCTACGAGCCGGCAATTTCGGACATAATCTCCTACAACAAAAGCAGCCAAAAACCGGTAACAGGAAAAGTGAAAATGAAGCTTGACGCAAAAAGCGCACTCCCAGTGGAAATCGACTCAAAATACAAATTAATTGACGAATCCATCGGCTCATACGCGCAAGGAGGCACATGGGAAGGCCGCGATGCCGAGGCATTCATAAACTTCTACGGCCTTCAGCAGAGAATTGCAAAAGGTAAAAAGTAGCTACTTCTTTTTTCTTCTTTCCCTTGCCCTAAGCGCATCATTCACAGCGCGAAGCAATGCCTGGACGCTTGCCATCACAATATCCTCATCAACAGCATTTGCCGCATACTCATTTTTCTTCTCATCCATTATCTTTATTGTGACATCCGCAAGAGCATCAGTCCCGCCGGTAATTGCGCGCAGGTTGTACTCCATCAAAGTCAATTTGGAATCCGGAATCATCTCCTGTATTGCGCGCGATGCCGCATCAACCGGCCCAACACCTTGCGAAGCGCCCCTAATCACCTGGTCCTTGTACTTTAGCACAACAGATGCCGCAGGAGTGACCTTGTTCCCTGAAATTACGGTAACCTCATCCAGCTCGACAAGGGGCTCCTTCTTTTTCGCCTCTCCCAGCACATCCTCTGCAATTGCCACAATATCCTCATCATAAATTCTCTTTTTTGCTTCTGCCACTTCCTTTATTCTGGAAGTAATCTTGTTCAAAAGCAGGGCATCAACTTTTTTGTATCCCATTTCCTTCAGCGCGTTCTCAATTGCGGCCTTTCCAGTATGCTTTCCATAGACAATTCTCCTTTTCTGCCCGACAATCTCAGGCATTATCGGCTCAAATGTCTTTGCCTTCTTAAGCACCGCATGTGCATGGATTCCGCTCTCATGCGCAAAAGCATTATCCCCAACTATTGGGAAGAACGGAGGAAGCGCAATTTCGGATGCCCTTTCCACCAGCGCGGAAAGCTCGCTCAAGTACTGCGTCTTGATGTTCGTTTTCAGCCCGTAAAGCGAGTATAAGCTCATCACAACCTGCTCCAAATCCGCATTTCCCGCTCTTTCACCCATGCCGTTAATTGTTACCTGCGCCCCATCCGCGCCAGCTTCAATTGCTGCAAGGGTATTCGCCACACCCAACCCAAAATCATTATGGTTGTGCGTGTCAATCGGCACCTTGATTTTCTTCCTTACTTCCGAAATCATATGCCTCATTGCAGGGGGGTGCATCACTCCAACAGTATCCGGCAGGTTGATGATATCCGCCCCTTCCTTCTGAACTGAAGAGCATACTTTTACCAAATAATCCAAATCAGTTCTTGTTGCATCCATTGCAGAAAACAGGCAGGGATGCCCCTCTTTCTTTATTTTCTTTACAGCAGAAACCGCCATTTCCAGAACTTCCTTCCTGCTCTTTCCCATCTGGTATTTCAAATGAATGTCCGAAGTGGAAACAAATACATGCACCAAATCCACTTCCGCCTTTATGCAGGCATCAATATCCTTTTCAACTACTCTTGCAAGCCCTGCCACCTTTGACTTCAGGCCCATGTCTGAAATTTCCTTAACAACATCAAATTCCGGCTGGGAGTTGATTGGGAAACCTGCCTCAATGTAATCCACTCCAAGCTTGCTAAGCCCTTTTGCTATTTCCAACTTTTCGTCTTTCCTAAAAGACACGCCTGGCGTCTGCTCTCCGTCACGTAATGTGGTATCATAAATCCTAACTTTCTTTGGAAGCTTCAGCTTCGCGTTCGCTTTTTTGTTGAAGTCGCTAACATAGATTCCCTTCATAGAATCACCAAGCATATCCAGTAGGAAAATAAAGTTTATAAGTTAGAGGTAGTTATATATCCGGTGGTCATATGGGAGATTTGGAGCATAAGGGCTTTGAGATCTACAAAATAGACGAGCCTGACCCAAACGGCGTGAAATTCAATGCAGTAATAATCCCGAGAGGGGTCTGGAATATTATGCCCGAGCAGCTGAAAAATGACGTTAAAGAATGGTGTGGACATGTTGGAATCTCCCATGAAAAAGGGCTTGGCTACCAGATACCGCTATATACTGTAAATTCTGATGCAAAAAACAACATCGACAACTACCAGAATTTCTGGAGAAAAGTGAACGCAGTGATGGACCACTTCAATTCGTTGAACAATGCGCAAAAGCTCTGGGCAGGGCTTGGAAAAATGGATCCTGTTGAGCTTGAAGAAGATAGGAACGGAACTCCACAGGTAGCAAGGATGTACTAACTGCTTTCCTCTCTTTACTTATCCTATGTCCCCTCTTTCCAGGAAACGCTGTACTTTTTCTGCTCTTCTGTTGGCGGCTCAAGCTCCACCCCATGCGAAAGCAGCGCAAGTTCTGCCACCCTATCGTCCACTTCTTTTGGAACATCCTGTACTTTTGCATCAAGCTTTTTTCCATTTACTGCAAGCTCGCGAACACAAAGTGCCTGCACCCCGAATGAGCCATCCATAATTTCTATCGGGTGCCCCTGTCCTCCTGGCCTTGCAAGATTTACCAATCTTCCCTCACTGAGCAGGTAAAGCTTCCTCCCATCTTCGAGTTCATACTCATCAATGTTGCTTTTCATTTCGCTTTTTTCCTTTGCCATCTTCTCAAGTGCAGGAATGTTAATCTCATTGTCAAAATGCCCGGCATTGCAGAGTATTGCCCCGCCCTTCATCTTCTCAATATGCTGCTTGTCAATCACGTGCTTGTCCCCTGTTGCAGTAATGAAAATATCCCCAAGCGGCGCGGCATCCTTCATGCTCATCACCCTAAAGCCGGAGTAAAGCGCTGAAAGCGCGCGGTGGTACCCGCTCTCATGTGGCCCAAGCGTTCCCGCGATTTCAACAACAATAACATTAGCCCCCATGCCCTTCATCTTGTCTGCAATTCCCCTGCCGCACCAGCCGTATCCCACAACAACAACCGTCTTTCCGCTGATGAGCTTGTTTGTAATGTTCATTATCGCAGCAGTTGTGGATGCCGCGGTTCCGTACAAATTGTCAAAAAGATATTTTGAATAAGCATTATTCACCGCAAATACGGGAAATTTCAGCTCCCCGTCATTTTCCATTGCATTTAGCCTTATGATGCCCGTTGTTGTCTCTTCGCATCCCCCAATAATTGTATCAAGCAATTCCTTTCTTTTTGTATGAATAGCAAAAATCAAGTCGCACCCGTCATCAATAACAATATCCGGCTTCCCATCCAGAACCTGGTTCAGGCACCAGTAATACTCCTCATCATTCTGCCCGGCCCATGCATAAACATTTATCTCATCAGCAAGCGCTGCTGCCACCTTGTCATCAGTAGTGAGCGGGTTGCACGATGCCGCAAAAACTTCTGCTCCCCCCGCCTTCAAGGTTTCAAGCAATAATCCGGTTTTCTTTTCAAGGTGGAGCGCTGTCCCTATTTTCAAATCAACAAGCGGCTTCTCCTTTTCAAACTGCTTCCGGATATTCTCAAGAACAGGCATATTCCTTCTTGCCCACTCAAGCTCCTGCTTTCCTTCTTTTGCCAATTCCATATTCTTTACTTTGCTCATAACCATCTCCTCATTAATAAGTGGTGTGTATAGAAACCTTCATTCTTATAAAGGTCAAGGGCTTTTTCGTTTCTTGGGTCAACGCAAATCTGGACTGTTTTCATTTTCTTTTCTCTGCACCATTCATATGCTTTATTGATGAGCGCAGTTGCGACTCCCCTGCCCCTGTGCTTTTTCCCAACAAAAATCATCCCAATGTGGCCGTTCTTTTTAATTTTGTAAACCGGAGGGGTCTTCTCTATCTTTACAATAAGGTGCCCCATTCTCTCCCCTTTCTCCCCTGCAACAAAAACTGCGGCATATTTTGAGTAAATCCTTTTCCTGAAAAATGAGCAAGTATCCTTTTTTGCACCTCTCCTCATCTCATAATCCTTCCTGCTAATCTTTAGGTGAAAATCCATCATTTCCTGCCAGTTTTCAACAAGCCAGGGAATGTCCTTTAGCTTTGCCTTCCTAATTTCCATTGCTATTTACCGCAGCAGTTTATGATTATCTTCTTAAGCTCTCCCTCCCTCTTTTTCATTATATCATATACTTCTTCAAAAGTAAGCTTTCCCTTTTTGATGCCTGTGCCGTAATTTGTTGCAACAGCAATTGCGCAGAACTCAAGCCCAAGCTCGCCCGCAAGTATTGTTTCATACGCATTTGTCATGGAAACCAAATTGGCGCCAGCTTTCTTCAGCATTTTCACTTCAGTAGCGCTCTCATACCTTGGGCCGGGGGTGGTTGCAATCACGCCCCCATCCTTCAATTTTACGTTCACTTTTTTTGCCGCCTTTTTCACATCCCCTTTGAGCTTTTTTGAAAAAGGCTCGGAAAAGTCAGTATGCACAACCCCTTCCCCAAACCTGTCATAGAATGTAACAACCCCCACATGCGTGCCAATAAAATCAGAAGCCAGAACAATATCTCCCGGCTTGTATTTTGAAAGTATGCCAGTGGCATACACTCCAAGCACATTTTCGCACCCAACCTCCTTTAGCGCTTTAAGGTTTGCATGGTAGGTGACTTTATGCGGAGGAAGCTCGTGCCCCTTCCCATGCCTTGAAATGAGCGCCACATCCTCTCCTTCAAGCTCGCAAAAGCCGACAATTGCAGCCCCTTCTTCAGTCCTAATAATTTTTTCCTCTACCTTAAGCATGTTGTATAGCCCGCTTCCCGTAAGAATTCCAATCATGAATTCACCCAAACGGATTTGCACCCGGGCTTTAAAATTATGTCGCACCATAATCTTTTCGATTTTTATGGATGTTTCAAGCTTAGGTACTGCTGTTGTTGATTATTTTGCAAAAGTTGACGACGAATTCCTCAATGAAAACGGCATAACAAAAAACGCAACTAACTTCATCTCGCGAGAAGAACTTGACGAATTCCACAGCAAGCTTAAGGAAAAAATTCTCCTTGTTTCAGCAGGAGACAACGGAAGAAACACATGCGAGGGAATAAGCAGGCTCGGGGGGAAAACAGCATTTGCAAGCAACATAGGGGAGGATGAGGAGGCAGATATTTTCTCAAAAAGCCTGTCCGAAGCAGGAATATCTTCTTTGCTTGAAAAAAACCAGGGCAGCACAGGAAAAATAATGGCACTAGTCACTTCCGACAATGAGCGCACATTCCTCGCAAATTTAGGCGCAACCCTTGATTATGAAATTGATGATAAACTCACAAAATCAATTGAGGATTCAAAATATTTCTACCTCACCTCGATTACCGCTTACGGCGACAACAAGACCGCCAAATCAGCGCTTGAGGCAATGAAAATTGCAAAGGAGAAAGGAAAGAAAGTTGCATTCTCCCTGGAAAGCCCCCTGCTAATTGAAAATACCTGCGAATTCCAAAAAAGAATCATAAATGGCTATGCAGACATTCTTTTTGCAAATGAAAGCGAGCTTTCCGCACTTTCAGGAAAGGCAGTCGGGGACACCCTGCTTGAGCTAAAAAAGGAC
>CAYTXD010000050.1:0-1274 GCA_964441305.1 Microcaldota archaeon | reverse complement strand
GCCCAACAATAGTTGCAAAGCTTGGGGAAAAAGGCTCACTAATCTGCACAGATGAAAAGGAAATCCGAATTTCCCCTGTAAAAACAGAAGTTGTAGACACAACCGGCGCGGGCGACTATTATGCCGCAGGCTTCCTTTACGGCCTGACGCACGAAAAACCCCTTGAAGAATGCGGAAACATTGGCTCTAAAGTTGCTTCCGCCACTATTTCAAAAATGGGCGCAACATTACCCGAAAAATTATCTATTAACTAAATCAAAAGCTGCCTTTTCCGCTTTTTCCTTCACTCTCTCCTCATCAAAAAGCTCAATTTTCCCATCCTGCATGACTATTTTTCCGTCAATAATGCTGTCAGTGACAACCCCCGCATGCGCGGAATAAACAATCGATGAAACCAAATCATGGCCCGGAAGCAAACAGGGCGCTTTTGCATCTAGCAATACAACATCCGCAAGCTTTGCCTTCTCAATTTCTCCCGCATCAAACCCAAGCGCACGCGCTCCATTAATGGTTGCAAAATCAAGCGCCTCCTGCGCCTTGATAACTGAAGCATCCCACCTTTGGTGCTTCTGCAAAAGAGCACCATATTTCATTGGCTCAAACATTGAAAGTGAATTGTTGGATGCCGCGCCATCGGTCCCAATGGAAATATTCGCGCCAGCATCAATAAGCTCGGGAAGGGGCACTATTCCACCGCTTGCAAGCTTCAAGTTTGAAATCGGGGTATGCGTAATCGAGACTCTTTTCTTCCCAAGCATCTGCGCTTCCCTTTTAGTAATCCAAACACAATGTGCAGCAACAACTTTCCCATCCAGAAGGCCCTTTTCCTCAAGATACTCAACAGGCCTCTTTCCCGTTTTCTCAAGCAAATCAAAAACTTCCTTCCTTGTCTCGCTTATGTGAATATGCACTTTAGTTCCATATTTTTCAGCAAGCTCATTTGTTTTCTCCAAAAGCTCAAGCGAGCAGGTATAAGGCGCATGCGGGCCAAAGCAAGCCCTCACTCTTTCCCCTTCCCTGTTCTCCTTAACAAATTTCTCCCCTTCCTTCAGCTCCTTCTCCCTCTGTCTTATTATCTCTTTTGGGTACTTGTCCATGAAAGGCACATCTATGGGTTCAAATCCGACCTCGTGCATCCTCTTATCGACATCTTTGGCATTCTCTGCATCGCTTATCACTATACGCAGAGAGCTGCTCTTGTCTATCGGCTCTTCGAGATACAGCGCCTTCAGCTTCTCATCGACCTCGGGCAGATTATACAGACGCACCAGCAT
>CAYTXD010000049.1:0-7649 GCA_964441305.1 Microcaldota archaeon | reverse complement strand
AAGGCTTATTGATGATACTGCCGCACCAGACCAGGGAGGAGAAGCTGATGGCACGCAGCCGGACGCATCCACTGCAGAGAAGGTAGAAACCCCAACTGCAAACGCATTTATCATGTCTTTCTGCCCTTACGGGCTCCAATTCATGAAGGCGTATGTGCCTGTAATCGAGCTTCTTGGAGACAAGGCAGACATACAGATGAACTTCGTTTCATACGCAATGCACGGGCTTGAAGAAATTGAGGGCAACAACTACATGTACTGTGCCCAGAGGGAATCAAGCGACAAGTTCACAGATTACGTAACCTGCTTTGTTGAATCTGGTGATTACGAGGCATGCGTTGCAACTGCGGGGCTTGACTCATCCAAAATTGACTCCTGCATTTCGGAAATCAACGATGAATACGGCACTATCGAACTATACAACGACCAGAGCACCTGGTCAGGCGGCAGGTTCCCGCAATACCCTGTTGAGGCCGAACTGAACTCACTTTATGGGGTGCGCGGCTCGCCAACATTTGTTCTCAACGGGCAGCAGGTTTCTGTCAGCAGGTCTGCAGAGGCAATAAAGGATGCGATTTGCGCGACATTTGAAAACCCGCCCGAAGAATGCGATGTTGAGCTCAGCAGCTCAGACGAAGCCCCAGGTCTTGGGCCGATAGGTTCGGGCTCTGCTGCAGGAACCACCGCAAGCTGCGGCTAATTTCTTTTTTCACTTTTTCTTTTTCCGTTTTTTCAACTCCCCCAGCACTGCTTCCTGCCAAAGCTGGTTGAGCATCGGAATCAGGTAAAAAGGAAGAACAAAACCGATTATTCCGCCTGTAAGGAGCCTTATTGAATTGGTGCTTTCCCAAAGCCCGATAAATTGCCCGGTACCGTCAATTGCGATTGGCAATGCCGCCAGAAACAAAATCTTCCTGTCAGGCCATTTCAGGGAGTCCATTCTTCCGTAAATCAGGAAAGCTGCCCCTCCCGCAAGCATTGCAACATATATTCCTATATCCCTTGAGCACACCGGAATCTTATACCCTGTGCCCCGTTCGCTTTCAACAGCAATGCTTTTTGTGAACCCCTGCCTTTTGCCCAACTGGTCGGTGCAGTCTGCAATCTCCATGCCCCCGAACCAGCACAATGACCTCTGGTCTATCTGGTGGCACAGAAGATGGTAGGCATCATAAACCGCAGGCACAAACACAAACTCCTCCATTGCCATGTAGGGTATCGCAATAAGCGAAATGCAGAATACGCCCATGGCCAGCATGTAAACCAAATAAGGAATCTTTCTTATCAACCTATTCAAGATATCAACTCCAGCACTTTTTTATGCACATTTTTATCGACACTGCATACAAACGAAAGCACCCCGCCCTTTTCAAGCTCGGGCGAAATCCCTTTCCCCTTTTCATCACTAACCACTGCCCCTGCCTTTTGAGCGATATACAGCGCGCTTGCATGGACAATTGAAAGGCGTTTTCTTACATCGATAAAGCACTGCAAAGCTCCTCCAGCAACATAACACATATCGAGCGCATTGGACCC
The DNA here is from genome assembly GCA_964441305.1 of Microcaldota archaeon. GTDB lineage: Archaea > Micrarchaeota > Micrarchaeia > Anstonellales > CAYTXD01 > CAYTXD01. Next base: position 6,113 of record CAYTXD010000049.1, on the reverse strand, counting down.
GCTTCTTCTCATATCCCGCACTTTATTCAGGAGCTTTACATACCTCTCCCAACCCCCCGCATTGTTCTGGTCCAGCCCAATCCTGCATTCCAAAAATTCCCCTTTCCACCCTGCTTTCAGCCCATTCCCGTTAAAATACGCCCCTTTCTCATCCGCCCAGTACTCGTTACCTGTAACCAGGTCCCTCACATACCCGAAATAAACATCCTCATATCTCCTGCTTCTTGAAAAGCAAAGCACTGTTGAATAAGGGGCCACGCAGTAAAGGTAATTCCTGCTCCCATCCAGCGGGTCGCAGACAACAACTCCTTTACCTTTCCCCCCAACCTCTCCAATCTCCTCACTCACAAAATACTCATACTCTCCCTTCAACCTATCCATTGCCATTTTCTCAATTTCAATATCCGCAGCAAGGCTCCTCTGCCCCAGAGGGTTGATTCCCCTCTTTTCCCTTCCCCAATCCGACCTGCAGATTCTCTCCGCCTCTTTTCCAATCTCCCTACAAACCTTAAGCATGCATTTATTTCAACCAAAAACAATTAAAACCATGGACGGGCAATCCGTTGGGGTGCTTCAATGAAAAGGATATTTTTATTTCTCATGGCTTCGCTTCTAATGCTCGGATGTCCCACTGACCAGCAGGATGACTTGCAGAACGCCACAAACCAATCCAACCAAACAATCCAGTACGAGTGCACAAAAGATTCGGACTGCAAAATAGGCGGGTGCTCCGGCCAGCTCTGCATACCGAAAGATGAATCAGGGATAACAACTTGCGAGTGGAAAGAGGAATATGCATGCTACAAGCTCACCGAGTGCAAATGCATCAACCACTCCTGCTCATGGAAAAGCACCCCCGAATTCGAGCAATGCATGGAAGAAGCGGAGAGGCAGAAGCTCATAGAATGCCCTGAAACAGAGCCGCTCGGCCACCACGAAGTTGCAGAATGCGAAGCAGCGGGAGGGGAAGTGGTAAACGAATATGATTCAGACGGATGCCTTGTTGCAAGCTACTGCGAACCCCTTTCCCCAACCCCGTGCAACTACCAGGCCCGGTGCGGCGAAAACCAGGCCTGCGAAATAACCGGAAACATAAAAACAGCAACGGGGGCTTGCGTTGACATCGAATTCCAGGAAACGCCAGGAGAAACGCGGGAATGTGGGAGATATGACAGGAAAAGATGCCCGATAGGATGGGTATGCGACTCCCCGTCACTCACTTCCGCGGGAGAGTGCAGAAAACTTGCAAACCAAACAGAAGCCCTCTCATACTGCGCCCAAATGCAGTACTTCAAGTGCGCAGGCGGGGTTCAGTGCATCTACAATGCCACCTACCCTGAAGTTGCCGGCTACTGTCCTCCCCCTGGAGCGCAGGCGCCTGGAGAAACAGACCAACAAGAAGAGCAGGTTCCCATCTCCCCACAAGGGGTGCAGGTGCACTACTGCCCTGCGGAAAGATATGAAATATGCACTGCAGAATACGACCCTGTGTGCGCTCTTGCATATGCGCGCGACTACACCTACTGGCAGGAATACCCCAATGCGTGCGAGGCGTGCTCTGTTGATTCCAATGCAATCTACTACATTGAAGGGGAATGCTGAGCAAAACCCTTTTTAAGGGAGAAATGTATATATTATTTGGAGTGGCGGACGGACAACAAACCGTTCAATACGGAGGAAGTTCTGCCCATCGCCACCCGTTCCTTTGGAACGGAAAGCCGATACGCGCTTAAGGCGCAATCCGGAACAGAAACGATACTCCTGTTTCATTCACGCGATGACGGAAGGAGCTTGAAACAAGGAGCTGAAACGGGAAATTGCACTTCGTGCAGAACCCCATATCCCATGGATATTGGCTCCGGTGAAAGGCGAGGCGGTGCAAGCCCTTTGAGGTGCTTAGTCAAATGTTGTCAACAACAGAAGGCGGACTACGTCCCGCCCGCTCCACTCTTCTCTTCAGGTGAATAAATGAAAACTAAAGTGACAAACCTTCTTGATGAAAAGAAAATTTCCTACAAGCTCCTACCCCATGACTCGCCCGCCTACACGTGCGAAGACGCTGCGGAAAAGCGCAATGTCCCCTTAAATGAAATGATAAAATGCATCCTACTTGTTGACAAGCAGGGAAAATACATACTCGCATGCATTCCCTCTGACAAGCAATTGGACCCCAAAAAAGTAAAGCAGTTTTACGATGAATACTCCCGCCTCTCATTCGCAGGCAAAGGGGAAGTGGAAGAGACAACCGGATACACGATGGGCGCAATCCCTCCCCTTTTGCTCAAAAAAGAAATGCCAATAATTTTCGACCAGTCCATCCAACTCCTGGAAAAATGCAACATCTCCTCCGGCGACCCAAGGGCGGGCATTGAGCTTTCCACCCAAGACCTGATTTCTCTGGCAGACCCCTGGTTCGGCTACATTTTAAAAGAATAGGAAACACCCCTGTATTTTTATTTACCATTATGCATGAATTTTTCATGCAGAAAAAAAGGCATGGAGGCATCCCAGAGTCTTCATTTAACCAGAAACTGCTGGAAGATGATCAATCCTCAATACAATCCATTTCTCAAAATATGGAAAAGGAAAGGGAAGCTTTGGAAGAAAGCATGGAAAAAACCTACCAGTTTCTATTTGATTTGACAAGCGACATGCACGAAAGCAATATCTACTTCGTCCCGAACCTTGACGGCTGCTACCACTACCGCCATGGCAGAGAATTTTCATGGAACCCTGTTTTTGGCGAAGGAGAGCCAAAAACCCTCCTCAAACAGAAAAAGAAAGCAATGGACATGGGCATTCCGGACCCCTCATTTTTGGAAAAGAATCTCATCTACCAGATAAATTATGATGCAAGAAGCGATGCCTTCAAGGCAAACAACAAGCTTTTTGCCCTAAAACACTTTCCGGGAGGGGATGAAAGAATAGAATGGACCGAAAACTTGCAAGTTTTTTTTGACAAAAACCTTGAACAAATGAAGGAAACATACCTTTTGCCCTTTGAATATGCAATAAGCACAAACTCGCCTAAAGCAATAATGGTTAACCATGCCGCCTATCCGAATATGGAAAAAGATTTGAGGGATAAACACAGCAACATGCTGTCAGCACTCCCAGCAGATATTCCCCTTCCCTCTTCGATGAGCCCATTAGTCATCAGGGGACTGCTCCGCTCCGAGCTTGGCTATACTGGTTTGGTAGTTTCAGACTGGCTCAGCATGGGCTCTATTATTGATTTTGCAAGGGAGGCAAAAAAATCCAAATCACTAAGAAAAGAATTAAGCTCCCTTTCCTTAAATTCACTAATAATCATCTTTTCCGTATACGCTGGCCTTAATTGGCCTACAGGCCTCAATGAAAGAGGGCTTCACTTGAACAAACGCACGCTTTCGGAGATTGAAAATTTATACAGGAACGATTCCGAGTTTCAAAAGCTATTTGACGAGCTAATACTTGAATCCGTATTGCTCAAATTCAAGGCAATCCCAAGGATTCTGCGCCCCTCCCTTCCATTCGCCCCGGAAAAGATAAACTTTTCAGATCTATACTTAGATGATAGCAACCTTAGCCATTCCAAGGCATATGAACTTTCAGAGCTTAAAAAATTCACATTCGGCTCGGCTTCCACTCCCAGGCTCACTTTTGCGCAGAAGATGCAGGTATTGCTGGTAGATGATTTTTCTATGCTCAATTCCTCTTCCGAAACCAGTTTCCTTCCCCATTCCGAGCAAATTTCAAAACTGGTTGACTTTTATTCCCAATGGAGTGACGGCTGGAATGCAGGAGGCCTGATACACTTGAAATTCCGAAAGGATTTTGTCGAGCATCTCTCCGAAAATAAATTCAAGGACATCACTGATTTCGAAAATGAAGCTGATTGGCTTGTTTACCTTAAGTCAAATGATGATTTCCAGCAGGAATACAGGAAAATTGACTGGGAAAGCCCAGGCATGCAGTCGCTATTCAGGGAAGCTTTAAGCTCCTATTGAGACCAAGGTAAATGTTTTTATTTCTCTGACTGCATAATCTTCACATGTCCAATTATGCTTCAGTTGAGAAACAATCCACTGAACTTAACCAAAATGAAAACTATTTTTCCATTCCTGCACAGGAGCAGGAATCAACCATACCTCGGGAAAACTTTTCCCCTAAAATGGAAGAGATGCTAGCTGCCCTCAATGAGGCAGGCGAGGGCACCAGGTCCTGGCTTTACAGCCGCTCACTCGGCTTAAAGGGAAACAATGTATATTTTGTTCCCAATCTGGATGGCTGCTATTCCCTTTGGGCAGGAGAAAATACAAGCAAAGTCAGCACCTTAGGCAGCCATGCCTCCCACTACGGCGCCGAAAGCAAGACCGCGCTGGAAAACCAAGAAGCAAATGCAAAGTCGCACGGAATAACCAAACTAAATCCATACGAGGCGAATTTCATTTACATGGTAAACTACAATGCAAGAATGGATGCAGGAGAAACAAACCAAAAAATAATGGTTGCCAAGCATTTTCCTGGAGGAGATAGGCATCTTGAGCTAACTGAAAAAAAAGAGCTTAATTATGGGGACAGCCTTTCCGAAATGATGTCCCCAACTGGGCATCTCGCACCATTCATAAGGGCAATCAATTCAGAAAAAAGCCCTCCTGCAATGATGATGGGGCATGCCCTTTATTCAAATGCGGAATTGGAACTTAGGGAAATGCATCCAAAAATCAATTCAATTCCAACAGGCGGGATGCCCCTTCCTGCATCTCTCAATCCTTTCATGGTTAAGGGGCTTCTCAGAAAGGAATTGGGCTACCAGGGGATTGTGCTTACAGACTGGCTTGACATGGGCTCGATTAAATCGTTCGTACAAAAGGCAAGAGAGTCAGACAGCTTTCCCCAACATATTAAGCAATTGAATCTTTCAGACCAGGGTCTTGCCTTTGTTTTCTGCGTGTATGCCGGGATAGATTGGCCAACAGGGTTTAGCGAGTCAAGCAACCGCCTTGATTTCGATTTAAGGACTTCACGGCATTCCACTGTAAGCAGGCTTGAGAAACTATACCAGACAGATAGCGAGTTCAGCAATCTTTTTGATAATCTGGCTGTTGAATCACTTCTCCTGAAAGTAAAGGCCATGCCCATGAAAGATAGGCCTGATTTTGATTTTGATGTGGACAAAATCTCTCTTTCTGACCTGTCAAAACCTGTTGACATCCTTCCTTCTGATGTGCGCTTGCAGGTTGAAAAGCTTAGGGAATTTGTTCTTGGAAAAAGGGCAGATTCAGGCGAAGTTGAAGGGGCGCTATCGTTTGCTGCCAAAGTTCAGACACTTGTAATGTCTGTCCGCGGCGGCCTATCGTTAGGGAGAGTTGGAAAAACCGAGTTTACACTGCCAAATCAAATAGAAAAGGTTATTTCCTATTACAACCGGTGGAGTGATGTTTGGAACAGGTCCGGCATCATTACAATGGTTTTTAGGAAGAAATTTGTTGAGGCCCTGACAGGCAAGAAGTTTTCCGGCATACCTGATTCCCCAGCAGGGATAAAAAATGAGATAGCCTGGCTGGATTCCCTGATGTCAAACAAGGAATTCATGGCTGAATATGAAAAGATTGACTGGGATGGGGAGCAGATGCGCTCCGTTTTCAAGGCATATCTTGATGAAAATTATGGGCCCCTTCCATCTGAAATTCCCGCTGTTCCCGAAACTCTCGCGAGAGGCCCCTTCCCTCCACGCTAATCATTTTAAAAGAATAACCCCCCCTATTATTGCGCGCCAAGGTAACTCAGTTTGGTTAGAGTGCCAGACTCATAAGCAGAGCTTTTTGAGTAATGAGCCGAAAGGCGATGAAATAAAATGGCATTCTGGTGTATTCTGGAAGTCCGGGGTTCAAAAGCTTTGGTCTGTTGACTAAAATCTGACAGAAAGGCTGCCAATCCCCGCCTTGGCATTTCTCTTTTTTCAATGTCCTGCAACAAAAAACTGGATAACACCCAACTCATTCAGCAAAAGAAGTATTCCGAAAAACAGGAGAGTGATGCCGAACCATTTACGTACCTTCTTTTCCTTGGTCCCTATGACTTTTTTGGCGCCCAAAAACGCCCCTCCCGCGGAGCCGAGAAGGAGCGCG
>CAYTXD010000048.1:0-7657 GCA_964441305.1 Microcaldota archaeon | reverse complement strand
AACTGTGTATGGAGAGAAATGCAAGAAGCGTAAGTTGCGGAGCGACCCACGGCCTCTTCCTCGGGGATTCCAAAGATAAGCTCAAGGAGGCAGGAGTAAAGGAGATTGTCTGCACAAATTCGATAATAAAAGAGAAATCAAAAATTGATGTTTGGGGAGAGGTACTATGACTGTTCACGGAAAGATGGAGAGGTTGGTAGGAAAAATAGGCAACGAGTGCAGGAATATAGAGAGAAAGTCAATCGAGAAATTCCTGGATGGTATCGAGAATGGGAAAAGGATATTCGTAATCGGGGCTGGGAGAAGCGGGTTGGTTGCCAGGAGTTTTGCAATGCGCCTCATGCATTTGGGATTTAAAGTTCATGTGGTTGGGGAAACAACAACTCCGGCAATAGAGAGGGATGACTTGCTTCTTGCAATCTCCGGTTCAGGAAAGACATATTCGGTTACCGGTCCCGCGAAAACGGCAAAAAGCAAAGGCGCGAAAATTGCGACCATAACTTCGGACCCGAAATCAAAGCTGGGGAGAATTTCGGATTACATAATACAGATAAAGGGAAGGCAGAAAGAGGACCAGAACAGGGATTACCTTTCAAGGCAGATGGGGGGCGAGCACGAGCCAACCTCCCCGCTGGGAACGCTTTTCGAGGTTAGCGCCATGGTGTTTCTTGATTCAATGATTGCGGAGCTTATGAGCAGGTACAACAAGAGCGAGGAGTATATGAAAAAGCTGCACACCAATCTTGAGTGATGAGAGAGTAAACTTTAAATCGGAGAGGAAGAAAAGGGGACGCCTGGGCGCTACCCCTCATGTCTGCGGGAGTTTTTTGCGTCTTTTATCTTCTGCTTTAAGCCTGATACTGTTTTTTTTACGCTTCCGCTTTTTAGTATCGCGGAAATTGCGCATACTCCGTCTGCCCCTGCGAGTATAACAGGTTCAATGTTTTTTTCATTTATTCCCCCAATTGCTATTAGCGAGATGGGAGTATGTTTCTTTACCTTTCTTATGAGTTCCAACCCGCCTGCGGGTGCGGCGTCCTTCTTAGTTGCGGTGGCGAAAATAGGCCCAAGACCGATGTAGTCGGCGCCCAGTTTATCTGCGCCTATTGCCTGCTTCAGAGTAGATGCGGAAAGGCCTATTATTTTGTCTTCCCCCAAAACTGCCCGCGCTTCGCCGTAAGGAATATCGGACTGCCCTAAATGGATTCCGTCCGCCCTGCACATTAGTGCTACTTGTAGGCTGTCATTTATGATGAACGGCACTCCTGCATTTCTGCAGATCTTTTTTAGTTTTGTTGCAACTTCAAGCATGTGGTGATCTCCAAGCTCTTTTTCCCTGTATTGTATCGCGTCTGCCCCTCCCAGTATGGCCTGCTGGACCTGCTCTTCCTCGCTGAGAGGGGAAAGCTTGCGGTCGGTTATAAAGTAGAGCTCATACAATTTTTTCCACCTTGAGAAGGGATGAAACTTTGCTTTCATCAAGAAGGGAAACCTCATCGTAAAGTTTTTCCTTGAAACTGCCTGGGCCGGTGGATTTTTGGGAAGCAAGCTCTGAAGCAATTCCAAAGCAGGAGAGCGCGGATGCCGCCGCCTGGGCATGGTTTTTCTCAACTGATGCAAACGAGGCAATAATGGATGCGGCCATGCACCCGGTTCCCACCACCGAGCCCATCATTGAGTTCCCGTTTTTTACAGAATATGCTTCAGTTGGGGAGGAGATTATGTCTTCCTTTCCTGTTATTACAACAGTGCAATTCTGTTGGACTGCGAGTTTCTTTGCAAGCTCTTTTGAGTCGCCTTCCACGCCCATTGATTCGACGCCCCTCACTTCCGCAGTTGCTCCTGCAAGTGTTGCTATTTCCCCTGCATTTCCCTTGAGTATGTCTATTTTTAGCTCGGAAAGGAGTTGCCTGCTCTTTTCGGTTCTAAATGGTGTTGCCCCTGCTCCAACCGCATCAAGCAGTATTGGTATTCCCTTTTCATTCGCCTTTTTTCCGGAAAGAAGCATTGATTTTATCAGGGGTGTTGTGAGTGTTCCGATGTTAAGTACAAGAGAGGAGGCTATTCCAGTCATATCGGAAGCTTCCTCCTCTGCGTGGGCCATTACCGGAAGGGCCCCGAATGCGCGGGTGATGTTGGCGCAATCATATATGGTGACCCAGTTCGTGATGTGGTGCACCAGAGGTTTTTTTTCGGAAATGGTTTTCATTATGGAGTAAGGGTGGAATAACATATAGTAATAAAGATGGGATAATATTTAAATGGTAAGCGGCATGTATAAACTTGGTGGTAATGATGACTGGAGTCAGGAGGTTGGAGCTTGATGTGCTCAAGCCAAATGAGCCCTCCGTAGTTTCAATTTCGGAGAAGCTGAGTGCGCTGAAGGGAGTGGATGCTGTTGATATACTGGTAAGGGAAGTTGACCGAAAGGTGGAAACAGTCAGGATAATAATTGAGGGGGACAACCTTGACCTTGACAACATAAAAAATGTGCTGGAAAAGGCGGGGGCGGCGATACATTCAGTAGACAGGGTAAGCAGCGGAAGGAATGTTCTTGAATTGAAAAGGTAATTCAAGTGGTTCTAAAATTTCTTAGGAAAGGGTTCCGGAGCGCAAAAAAAAGAGTTAATGAGCAGTTTGAGATAATTGATTATTACATTCGGATAACCCACAGCGACAAAATCGCCAGGAGGTCTTTTGTAAATAATTCTTTTGACGGATCGCTTACAATGTTCGGCGTGATACTGGGCGCCCTTATTTCCTCCAATGATGATGTCAGGCTGATTATTAGCGTGGGGATTGCAACCTCAATTGCAATAGGAACCTCCGGGTTGTGGGGGGCGCTTCTCAGCGAAACCGCGGAAAGAAGAAAGGAGATGAACGAGCTTGAGAGGATTATGCTGGTGAAGCTTGACCAGACCGAAATTAAAAAGGCGTCGGATTTTGCGAGTGTGATGGTTGCAGTTGTGGATGGGCTTTCGCCATTTCTTTCAGCAATGTTCGTTCTTCTGCCATTCTTCCTGCTGGCGTACCACCCAACCGTGTTTCCGCTTTTCGGTATAGAGCAGCCGCTTATGTTCACATATTATGCAGCTTTTGCGCTGTGTTTCCTGTCTTTCTTTTTGCTGGGCGCTTACCTTGGAAGGATATCGAAAGGGGGTATTCTCAAATATGGTGCAATGATGATGACCGCAGGGGCGATAAGTGCGGTGCTCAGCTATCTCTTTGTTCCGGCATAATTGGCGCTAAAGGATTCCGAGCGGAAGGGTGAGTTCCGCATCTATTCTTTCTGCGGTTTTGCCAAGCTTGTTCAGCCGCCCAATAAAAGAAGAGAGTTTTTTCCCGTTTATCACAATGTCCGGGTTTAACTCCTCCAGCGCGCGCAGAAAGGAGATATTGACAAGAAGGTTTTTGTAGGGAATTGTGAGTTCTTTTTCATCCACCATTTCTCCTCCGTAAAAGAGGATGTAGATTTTTGCGTGTTCAAGTTTTTTTTCTATTTTCTTTATTTTCCCAAGAAGCTCCATTGGCGTTTTTTCTGAGTTTGCAACCACTAGTGCAGAGTAACGGGAGTCGGAAATGTAGATGGGTGAGGAGATTAGCAATTCGTTTCCGCCCTCGTCCGCCAGAGCTACAACTGTGGATTGGAGTTCGTCTGTGCTCTCTGCCATGACGCCGTAGTAAACCTGAACCATGAGAATGGTTAGCAACCCATAGTATTTAAATCTCATGCCCAAGTGTGAATTGAACGTCAGTGAAGCCGAATGTTAGGGGGAGGATTCGTTTTTCTGAAGTTGCTGGAACTAGGGAGGCATTGCAATTTTCGATGTCATTGATTTGCATGCATCTTCCGGTTAGGGATTTTACCGTGTCCATGTCGTTTAGTATTTCTTCCTTGAGTAAATCTTTCTCCAAGGAATAAAGGGGGTCGTGGTACTTGGAGAGTTTTTCCATCGTCCCTTTTTTCTCGAATACTTCTATAACATCCTGAAGGAGATGGTAATCGTACAGGGTGGTGTCAAGCGAAAGCGCATTTGCGGAGAGCATTATTGCAGATATTGTGGAGAGAAAGGCAAGGAGGGTGAATGCGGATTCGAAGGACATCATGGTTTCACCTTCCGCAAACTGTAAGCTTGCGGATTTCGTTATTGAAAAGGACTATTCTGGAGATGCATGTGCAGCTTTCGCATTGTGGTGGAGCGGAGAGGGAAGCCTCAATTCGGCGGAGGTGCATTGAGGATTTCAGGTTGTCTATTTTTTCGCTGGTAAGAGGGTATTTTGAAGGGTCTATTTGATGGTGATATATTGCATTCTCGCTCTGTTCTGCCAGCAGGTCCTTGACTAAATGGTCAGAGATTGAGAGCAATTTGCCGTAGGTAGAGTGTTTTTGCTGGTGCTCTGCCGCCCTCTCATTCAGGGTTGTGGAGGTTAGGAAACCGGTGTAGAATATTAGGGAGAGTAGTAGGAAAGAGAAGAGGAGGTCAAGGTAGAATATACCTTTAGATTGGCTGTTTTTTGGGTGTTTCAACAATTCTATCACCGTATGTATTTGTAAAGGATTCGCCCATGGTTGATTCGTGAATTGTGAATGCGGAGGAGGAGCCGCAAGAAATCTTGTGCCCTTCTCCGGAAATGTTGTTTAGGGAAAAGGGGAAATATGTCATTCTTCCGTTTGTTGAGAGAAGGTTTATCACGAGCGCCGCTTTTTCCGCCTTTTTCTTTTCAGCGTATGCGTAAGCAAATGATTCGGATTTTTCAATGTGCCTGTATGCGGAGTAGAGGAAAACCGAAAGAATTGAAAGGAAAAAAAGCAGAGAGATTAGAGCCTCGATGCTTGCCTGCCCTTTTGCCTTTTTGCTCGGGTTCAATAGCTCACCGTATGGCCATAGGGGATATGGCTGATTGACGCAATGCCGTACTTTTTGCTGTAAAGGGAAAAGCCATAACCCGGGGCGCCCTGGTTTAGGTAGTTGGAGTTGAACTGTATGTCCCCTTCTGGCGTTATGGAATAATGTTTTGCGCAGTATGGGGAGGAAAGGTCTTGGCAGGAGGGGCACTTCAGCGCTGTTTTTTGCGATGCCATTTGCTTGAGAAGGAGTTCGGAAGTTTCTTTGGTGGGAGAAGGGCCGCACCAGTAATCCAATTCCCAATCACCTGAATTTGCCTCTACGTAAAGCTCAAGCTCCGCAAGCCGCAAGGAGACATAGGTGTAAATCAACTCCTGTTCGGAGCTTTCAAGTATCTGGGAGATTTGGGAGTAGTGTTTTTCGGGCATGGTTTCCAATAGTTCAGTGGCAGGATTGGAATGTATTGCAGAGGCGGTTTGAGCGGATTTTTTGAATGTGTTGAGAAGGAGATGCAAATAGTTCTGCTCAAGGTAGTATTTCTTCTCAAGAATTAATGCCTCCCTGTAATCAGTGGTTTGGGAAATTGAGTAAGAGTTCATTGCTAACAGAATTGCGGAAAGAAAAACAAAAGCCAAAAGAAATGACAGGAATCCTTTCATAAAAAGAAAAGGGAAAATGAGGAGTTACACTCATTCAACATCAGAAGCATAGGCATCACAAGCACCTTCCAGACTTTCACCGAGCATAGTTTTAAGTATAATTGGTGCGATTACGACAATCAGGATGCCGATAAGTGCTCCTGTAAGCATTGCTGTTGCCCATACATTTGCCCTTGCCCTTGTTTCCGCGCCCATCATCTGGCCTCCTGCATAAACCACTCCTGCAAGCACCACCATCAATACTGCCGCGATGGGAACAAGTGTGTTAACTCCGTCATACAAGTCGCAAAGCGCTTCTTCAATGTTTTCTGTTACTTCTGCCGCGGCGATTATGTTCACGGCAATTGCAAATAGGAAAAGTGATGCGAATACTTTTCTCATAGAAAGGGAGCTTGTTATCATGCCGGCCCTGTACATTACCTCATCCATTATCTTCATATGGTCACCCCAATGTTTGGTTGTGTTCTGAAAATTACTAAGTAAATTAATATAAAAAGGTTTCTATTATGTAATAGCATAGAAATGTGGGAAAGGCAATGGCTTCTAGTGTTAGTGTTAGTCACATTACTTGCCAGGATTCCGTTTACTGGAGAGCTTCCTCTTGTCAAGGATGAGGCGCTTTATGCCCAGATGGCCGGAGAGTATTCGGAAAGCCCTGGAGTTGTGCCAACCTACCTGGGAAACGAGGTTGCGTGGAGGCCCGCTCTTTTCTTTTTGCTTTATTCGCCATTGGTTAAGGTTGCGGAAATTTTGCCTTTTTCAATTGAGGTGGCGCACCGGCTGCCAAACCTGCTTTTTGCGGTAGTGAATGTGATTTTGCTTTATTTTCTTGTTGTAAATGTTAGTGGAAAAAAGGAGCTGGGCTTCCTTTCTGCGCTGCTGTACTCTGTTAGCATGCTTTCAATCATTGTTGATAATGCGGTGCTTGTTGACACAATGCTGGTAAGTTTTGTCTTGGGGGCGGTTTATTGCTATGTTAAGGGGGGAGAGGATGAGGGGTATTATTTGGTTGCCGGCGCGCTTTCATTTTGTGCATTCATGGTAAAAACGGTTGTTGCCTTCATTATACCTGTTCTTGCTGTTGCTTATGTTTATTTTCACAGAAAGGGAGATATGGGAAACAAGTACCTTTTGGCTTCTCTTGTTTTCATTCCTGTTGCTCTCTTGGTTTATGCTTCGGGATTTCAAAATCCTGAACTATTGTTTTCCGAGTTTGGGGGGAATGTGAAGCAGAAGCTGGTTCCGGGGGGTTTGGTGGGTGATGTTTTTAGTTCGGTTGCAGGGTTTTTGGGGCTGTCTGTTTTCTTGGGTGGGTTTTATGCTGTTGGGTTGCTAAGGGAATGGAAGAGAAACATGTTTTGGCTGGTCTGGGCGGCTGCATCAGTATTTCCCATGCTCGGCGGGGCACTTATGCCTTGGTACTGGCTCCCAGCCCTCCCTGCGTTTTCGGTTTTTGGCGCTTACGCGGTAAAAAAAGCGGATTGGCTTGGCGCGCTTATGATCGGTTTTGTTGCTGTCGCCTCAATTGCTTCATTGGGTGGGGTATATGGAAGTTGGGAGGAGGGCTATACACAAAGGGATGCGGGAGAATTTTTGTCGGATAAGGAGGATGTTTTGGTTGTTGGGGAGTACTCCCCGACTCTTGTGTTTTACATGAATTATTACGCTGGGGGAGAAAAGGAATTTTGCTGGCATGTTATACAGAAAGGTGAGAGGTTGGATGATGGGGAGTATGTCAGGAATATTGTGGAGGATTATTCAGGGGGGAGGAAGTATCCTGTGAATGGGGAGATTTCAAATATTTTCTGGGATGGGAGGGATTTTAGAATGAATTGCAGTGGGGGGGAGTTTGATTGGGTTGCAGCAGTCGGGGAGATTTTTTTTGGTGTGGAAGGATATGAGTTAACTGCTTCTTGGGGAGAGGATATAGAAATCTATAGAAGAGCAGAAGAGGTCAGTTGAATGGGGAAATTGCCGCTATTTTTGCAAAAGGTTTTGGGCATGGCTGAGAAATACAGAAACCCGCTTCTTTTTTTGCTATGTGTTTTTTTGATGTTGCCGCAATTTCTTTACCTGAATACGGGACTGGACAATGATGAGGGTGTTTATCTCCTTATGTCGGAAAAGATTAGTGAGGGGTGGGAGCCTTAC
>CAYTXD010000047.1:0-7687 GCA_964441305.1 Microcaldota archaeon | reverse complement strand
CTCCAAGTTCGAGCGCATTACTCCGGCAATGTGGGGCCAAGACGGACCTTTTGGAGGAGGCGAAGCAACATATGAAAACGGCCTCGTCTTTGATGATACTGTTGCAGTATGGCTCGCGGACGCGAACTCAGACCAAGAGGACGACGGCTTTATTTTCCTCGGCCCTGCAGTCATCGACTTTTTGGGATATTCATATCCTGCAGACGTATCAGACATACTATTATCACCAAAACCCTGCTGGAATACAAACTCTTCAGATTTCAATTCTTTCATGGGCTATGATATTGCTTCAATCAGGGAAAGCGGGGATTTGAACACCCAGTTCTGCATAATGGAGAATAACACTGAAAACCTCTGGTCAGTGCGGCTGGGACTATTCAATGACTCGCTTGAAGGTCCATACAACATCTCAGAAGATTATGCGTATTTTGTTATTGAGGGGCAGGGCGGTGCGGCAAGCGAATGCATATTCAACGAAACATCCGGCTATGAAGATTGCTCAGCAGGGGGAGAGGAATGCGGAACAGGCACATATGAGCACTGCGAGGGAACAGGAATATTCACAGGCGCATGCGATTATTACTCATCGGATCAATCCGGATGCACCGCGCAGGGTGATGAATGCTTCTGGTATGACGGAGAGGATTCGCCACAGGAGGCAATAGCTGTTCCAGTAACTGGCAGCTGGTACTCCTCAGGGACAACAAACCTTGAACAATACCCTGATGCAATTGTTGAGCTTGCGCCCGGCTACAGGTTCGTTTCCACGACAATCGCAAACCCCCCGGATGATGGAGTTATAGCCCTCTTTTCAGGAAAGAAGCTCAGGGACGGGTTCTTTGCAGGAGAATCCACCATTAGTGCAAAAATGTCCGGAAGGATGCTTGACTTTGCACCAGTACTCTGCTCTTCAGCACAGACTTCGGACTTCAGCCAGGCGATGGACGGGCCGCCCCTTACAGGGGGAAGATTTATCCTGGGCGGTGGTTTTTCCGATACCCTGCCGGATTACCTTTGCGTGCGCTCAAGGGACAACCCTGAAGTGAATTGGACCCTTAAATTGCAGAGCTATGATTCCACTACACACGTGCTCCGCTGGAGTTACGTTCCTGTTGACACATGCATACTAAGGACTTACGAGCCGCTTTGCGATGGCTGCTATGACCAGAATGACGATTACATATGCGACTGCTTTGACGACGGGTTCTGCGAGCCGGATATTGGTGAAGGATGCTACTGCTCTGACTGCGAAGGCCACCAGCTTGGCTGCCCTGAAGGCCTTGCATGCGTTGGTGGGCTGTGTGGAATACCTCCCGAGCCTCCGGACACTCCAATATCTTCAGGAGGAGGGGACACAAGCACGCGCACAAGAACACTTTCTGCAGCAGTAAATGCATACTGCGCGGGAGAGGAATCAACAGTGACTGCACTTTACAGGGGAGACCCGATTGAAGGGGCATCAATTTCAGTGCAGAGAGGCGGAATAATTGTTGCAAGCACAACAGGCACAACACTTGAATTCACCCCAAGCATACCTGGCAATTACGAGGCAAAAGTTTCCAAGCTCGGGTATGATGCGCGCACAGTGCCATTCACGGTTGTGCTTTGCACTGAAGGGGAAGAAGGAGACCCTTGCATTGAAAATTCTGACTGCCAGTCCGGTGCATGCATAAACGGGTTCTGCGCGGAATGCACCGAGGACTCCCAGTGCGAAACAAACCTGTGCCTTGGCAATGACTGCGTTAGATGCACTTCCGATGAAATGTGCAGCGGCGAGCTTGTATGTGTTGACGGAATATGCGCTACAGGAGAAAGGTGCGAGCAGGACTCGGACTGCGAAACAAACCTTTGCGTAAACGGGCTTTGTGAGGAATGCACTGAGGCAAGCCAGTGCGACAGCAATTTATGCGTCGGTGGAACATGCACCCCCTGCCAGGCAGACAGGGACTGCGGCCCGGGAGGGGAATGCGAAAACGGGGTTTGCACCGTGTTTGAGCCTGAATGCGAAACAGGGGATGACTGCGCAACAGGCTACTGCTACAGTGGCGTTTGCCTGCCCTGCCAGAGGGATTCACAGTGCGCAGCTGATGAATTCTGTGCGAATGACGGAACATGCGAGGAGAACGAGCTTTCAATAGAAATTCTTCAGAAGCCAGAAGAAGGAAACCCCGCAATAATGCTTGTGACCGACTCAAAAGGAAGAAGGGTTGCAGGGGTGACAATTACGATTGACGGAATGACATTTGTAACAGGTGAAGATGGAACAGTGGAAGTAATGCTTGAGCCGGGCGAATTCTCAATAAGGGCAGAAAAGGAAAACACAAAGGCAGAGGTACAGTCCCTTGTTGTTCCTTCTGCAGAAGAGGAGCCTGCCCCTGAAATAGGAATTGAGGTATACGTCCTCCTAATCGGGATTCTTGGTTTCATTGCCGCAGCAGCTTACAAATACAGGGAAAGGATAAGGGATATTGCGCAGGGCAAGGAAAAAAAGCCTCCTGAGGAAAAAGGGCAGGAACCCCTGCCTGAGGAAAGCGAAGAAGAGACGGCAAAGCAAGAAGCATCAAAAGAAGAAGAGCCTGAACTGTAAGCTGGGGCACAATAGCCGCTTTTATGCACGGTAAGGGGAATTGCTTTCAAATGCAGGGGCCAGGGGCAGTGCTTTCAAATACTCAATAAACTTGAAAATCAATAACTATTTGCGACACCTTTGGGGCAAACGGGCGTACAACTTTTTTTCCTTTTACTTTTGCCTTTCTTCCCAGCTCCTCCGCCGCATTTTTTATTCTTTCAATTTCCTGCGAGTAAAGGTCATCAATTGGAGCAAACGAATAGTAATGCACTATTCCCCCTTTTCCTGTCCCAATTATTGCAGTTTCCAAAAACTCGCCCGCATCCTTTGGAAGGGGCATGAAAACCCTGTCCGCCCATCCAGCATATTTTTTTGGAACAATCTCCTTCACATCCCCCAAAATCGCTTTGATATTTTTGCACTTGTTCAGCTTGATGTTTTCCTCCATGTATTTAACTGCAGCAGGATTTAGCTCAATTGCAACAATTTCGGTTTCAGGATTTTTCTTGGAAACAATTATGGGATAAGGGCCAACGCCCGCAAAAAGAGCAAGTATCTTCTCCCCTTTCTTAATCCTTCCAGCAACTCTCTCCCTTTCAAATGCCAGGCGCGGGGAAAAGTAAACTTTTGAAATATCGAGCTTGAAGCGGCAGCCACTTTCTGAGTATGTGGTATCAGTCCTCTTTTCTCCTGCAATCACATTTACTCTTCTAACGCGGAAAACATTCTTAACACTGCTTTCCTTTTTCGCAACAACTTTTACGTTCTTGTGCACTGAAAGAAGCGCATCTGCAATCTCTTTCTCCTTTTTCTCCAATGACTCCGGAATATCCAAAAGGGCAATATCCCCGATTATGTCAAAAGAAGTTGTAAGTTCTTCCATCTCTTTTTTGCTCAGCTCGCCTGAAAGGGCCTCTTTCAGCGACTTCGGCTTCTTGCTTTTCCTTTTGCATTTCCTATCTACAAGTTCATGGCTACTGGCCCTTTTCTTCAGCGGAAGATATACGAAATCCCCATCACTCTCAATAGCATAATCAGTATCCAAAATGCCTTCGGAATCCAGCTTTCTCCTGACCTTCTCCCCTTTAGCCCTTGGAACTTTTGCGCACAAGACCATGCCAATATTTATATTCGCTCATTTTTATAATTAACCTGGTGTTTGTACATGGTTAAATTGGTAAAGGGGTTAAAGGAATGGTATTCCAACATGAAGAAGATAAACAGGGCTTATGATGAAACAAGGTCCGGAATAAACAACTTTTTAGAAAAGAGCATAGACCCTAAAAAGGATGTGGACATAGTTCCCCAGGCGGTTTACCTTAAGCAGGATTACATGGGTAAGATTGACGAACTCAACAACAAACTAGAAAAAATGAACCTATGGGGACCTTTGAAAAACGACGAGAAAATCGAGAACGGCATAGAAGACCTGAAAGGCATGGTAGACGAATTCAAGGCGGACCTGGAAAAGTTAATATCCGATAAGAAGATTCAAAACGCAATGCCCGGCAAGATGGCTCAGTAACTATTCTACAAATATGCTTGCCTTTTCTGGCATCGCATTCTTCGCTTTTTGCGCGTGTTCCTGCGGCGCATCCTTTTCATGCGCGACATTCACTTCGCAACCGAATTCCTTTCCCAGGAATTCCGCCGCCTCGCTCAACGCCTTATACTCCTCTTCAGAGCTTAATATATCCTTGGAAAGCGAATTAACATTTTTCATAAGCTGCTGTATAACTTTCGAACATTCCTTCCCTTTTTTCTTAATCTCCCCCTCCTGCATTGCCTTTTTCATTGAAGTGTCAAATTTCTTCTCCTCAGCAACTATCCCCAGCACCTTTCTTTTCCATTCATCCGCAACGTAAATTGAAATCTTTTCAGGGTTCTCCTTTTTGATTATCCCAAGAATATTGTCAATGTCCTCCCTTGTTGCAATAACCAACTCCTCCGCTTTCTCTGCCTCCTCATCAATTTTCCCTTCATCCGCTTCAGGGAATTTTACAAGGCAAGCCATTTCGGCATTTTCAACAAACTTTTTCTCCCCAAGCATCTCCCAAAACTCCTCCATGGTGTGCGGGATAAATGGCGACATTATCGCCGACCAATTCTCAACGTATTCCCTGAGCTTCGGCTCGCCTGTTCTCTTAAGATACCATTTCAAATCATTCACAGTATTATAGAAAAAGGCCTGTGAGATTTCCCTGAGCTGAAGCTTTTCATACTGCTCTTTCGATTGCTTTACCCTTCGGTGAAGTTTTGACAAAAGCCATTTGTCAACCATTGAAAGCTCTTCACTTCCGCTTTCTTTACCTGCTTTTTCAGCAAGCCCCCTCATGAATTTAATCCTGTTCAAAAACCCGTCCGCAATCGTTTTGTTGAAATCGCTGTCTGCGGAAAGCTCTGCGCCGGAAACAACCGAAAAGCGGACAACATCCGCGCCGAATTCCCTTATCGCATCCCTGAGGGGAAGTATGTTGCCCATTGACTTGCTCATCTTTCCCCCTTCCATCAAGACGAAACCATTGGTGACTATTTTCCTTGGCCAGTGCTCTTCAGGGAATACTGCGGCATGGTTGAAAATGAAAAAAGTCAGGTGGTTGTGCACAAGGTCTGTGGCGGAATGCCTGGAGTCCAAGGGATACCAGTAAAGGAACTCCTTTCTCAGCTCCTCCATCTCCTCATTTCCCTCTCCCCTCCCAAGGAAAACATAATCAAAAAATTCAGGGGTAAGCTTTTCGGCATCCATCTCCTTAAGCTTATGGGATATTGTGTAGAATGCCATGTAAATTGTTGAGTCCGAAAGCGCCTCAATCATCTTGCTCTGGTCAAAAGGGAACTTTGTCCCCAGGCCTGATGAGCGCGTGCACGCCTTCCTCTTAAGCCAGTCAACAGTGTACAAATACTCGTTAATCATCTTTTCTGGCACAATTTCCATCATCTCCAGGCATTTCTTGGCATCATTCTTCCACTCCTCGTTTCCGTAATCAATGAACCACTGGTCCTTGACCATTTTCACTGCCGCCCTTGCACCGCACCTGCAGTAAACAGGCCCGTTGATAATTTCATGGAGCGCAATGGCGTTTCCCTCATCAAGCAGGTCCTTTTTGATGAGCTCCTTTGCCTGCATCACCAATTTGCCTCTGTACTTTCCCGCAACCATCTTTCCGGCATGCGCCTCTTTCTTGTAAATTTCTTTTGTGGCCTTTTCCAGGTTAACATCTTCCTGGCTTGCAATTTTCATCCTTTCGGAAATCTCCTTTGCAGGAAACTCCCCGAACTCCTCTATTTCAAGCACCTGCTTCAGCCCAAGCTCATCCACCTTTCCAATATCCTTCAGCGCCTGGTAGTCGTACGGCGCATGGGCAGGAACGCTCATCACCGCGCCGCTTCCGTTTGCAGGGTCCACAAAAGACGCAGGGAGCGCGGGAACCTTGTCTCCTGTAAGCGGATTTTCAAATTCCGCCTTCAAAAGCTCATCCGCGGAAACATCCCCCCTAACTTCAAATTTAATCTGCATCCCCAAGTACTCTGCAGCATCCTTTGCAACAACATACTTCTCTCCATTTTCAACTTCTATTTCAACATACCTTGCATCAGGGTTCACCCACAAGTTTGTTACCCCATATAAAGTTTCTGGCCTGAAAGTTGCAGTTAGGAGCCTCCTCTCCCCAAAAGAGAATTTCACAAAAACATATTCCCCAAGCTCGGGGTCCACATCCCCCTTTGTGTCATGCGCGCCTATCGCATTGTTGCATTCAGGGCACCACGGAACCGGGTGCTCGCCTATTGATATGTATCCCCTTTCCTTCAGCTTTTGGAACTGCCATTCAATGAACTTATTGAAATGCTCATCATAAGTATAGAACTTTCTTCTCCAGTCAATAGAATAACCCATCTCCTTCATCCCCTTCTCAATCTCCCTAGAAAAATAGGTTACCAATTCCTTCGGGTCGGTAAGCCCTTTTGCGGTTTCCCTTGAAACCCCGTAAATATTCTCAAAAATGTCCAATAATTCCTTGTCCTCATTCTTCAGGCGCCTAGCCATGCCCAAAATCGGGGTGCCGGTCACATGGAAAGCCATTGGAAAAAGCACGTTCCTTCCCCTCAATCTCTTATACCTTGCATAAATGTCAGTAGTTGTATAAGTTCTGGCATGCCCGATATGCTGGGGGGAGTTCGGGTATGGGAATGCAGCTGTTAGGTAGAATTTCTTTCCTTCCCCTGCCTTTGGCTCATAAAACTTCCTTTCTTCCCATTTATTCTGCCATTTTTCCTCCAATTCGCGGCCCATATTATCTCCCGGAAAATTTATTCATCACAATGTTATTAAATATATAGCGAGAGAGTCATACGGTGAATTTATGGCGGCGAAAAGCGCAAAGAAGATGAGTGATGCACAGGTTAAGAAGTTCCAAAAGGAACTAAAGCAGTTTATTGACAAAAAGCTTGGAAAAAGGCCTTACCAGTGCATAGTTTCCTATGTTGTTAACGAGGAAGTCAAGAAGCAGAAAAAGGGGGGGAACAACAAAACCATTACTGCGAACCTCACAATGGCGGGCAATTTAAAACCGGACATGCCATTCATGACTGTGAATGCGATATTCCAAAACCTTGGAAACGGGCTGAAGAGATTGATCTCTTCCTTTTACGGAAAGCTCAAGCAGGACAAAAACCAGCCGCCCGCCCCTCCTCCTGCAGAACAGCTGAAGGCAGGTGGCTCGGGAGAGATGTACCGATAAATGGTTGATGTGAAATGTTGGAATTGACCCAGAACCTCATGGTTGCGGCAGGAACTTACGGGAACTATTCAATGAATCCGGACCTTCTTCCACTGATGGTCGCTTCGCTTGGGATAACCATAGGGGTTGCCGCAATTGCATATATGATTTCCGAATTCCTCCAGATGGCGGAGCTAAAGGCATGGGTGAAGGTTGAGCTATACGAGATAATGGTCTCATTCCTGATAGTCGGCCTTGTAATTTCAGGAGTAAGCTTCCTTGAATCCATGGCAAGGAGCATTACCGGGGGGTATTCCATGTTTTCTGCCGCCCATCTTTTTCTAACATATCTGCGAATTAATCTCATAAACTCATACATACACCTTGCCGCACTTGAGGC
>CAYTXD010000046.1:0-7866 GCA_964441305.1 Microcaldota archaeon | reverse complement strand
GCTGGAAAAGCTTGCAAGCGCAACCGGGAAAAAGGGCCCTGTCCCGAAAGTATATATCTCTCAAAGGGAGGATACCGTGCAGTCGGTATGCGAGCTTGCAAGCGCGCTTTCCGAAGGGCTGGGAGAAAAGGGGCAGGTGGGAGTGATTGCAAGGAAGAACTCGCAGGTGCTTGAGATTTCAAACCATTTCAGAAAAATGGGCGTGGAGCACTCCTCATCATACCTTTCCGCTTCAAGAGATGCAAGAAAGCATATTATCTCATTCATAAGGGGAATCGTGAGCAGGGATGCAGAGGATGTCAAGCAGGCAATGTTTACCCCTTTCTTCCCCATAACAATACAGGATGCATTCATCCTTTCAAAAGGCAGCCCTTCAATAGGGGAGATTTATGAAAAGTCGCCGGGCTTTAGGAAAATCAGGGAGTCGTGCAGGACTGTTGAGGATGTTAATGATGTTTTCAGGAGGATAATTTTCCCAGTGTCTGTTTCATACGGAAGAGAATACCTGGCGTCCGCAATGGCAATGCAGTCATCCTTTGCAGATGCGCTGGAAAGCGTTGAAGGAAAAACGCTTGAAGAGGTGGAGGCATTCCTCAATTCGGCAGACATGCCCGCCCAGGAGTCGCTCTCTGAAAAGAAAATAGTGGTAACCACAGTTCACAAGGCGAAGGGAAGAGAGTTCAAAAAAGTAATCTATGCCCCAAAGGGAAGGAGAAACACCTCCAATTTCCAGGATGAGGTGGTGGAAAGGATACTTCTCACAAAGGGAATAGATGCAAAAGAGGAGCTTGAGGAAGAGGGGCTGAGAGTGGATTTTGTGGCATTTACAAGGGCAATGGAGGAGCTGCACATATTCGCGGACAAGCCCGAAGAGTATGTGAGCGAATACTGCGAAAGAGAAACATACGAGCCGGAAGGGGATGAGTGCAAAGGGGTCTCGGAGAGGCTCAACAAGGCATACGCATTCTTTGTTGAAGGGGAAACGGAAAAGGCAAGAAAACTTCTTGAAGAAAGGGAAGGGTGGCTTAGGGAATTTGTGAAGGAGCATTTTGACTCTCTTGAAAAAATATCATTTTCATCAGTGAAAACAGACCCGCACAAATACCTGCTTGAGAATATACTGAAATTCAAGAGATACACCCCTCAGACGGGTTTGGGAAGCGAGGTGCACCTGATTGCCCAGGAGATGATTTCCGGAAAGGAAATTGAAGTGAACGAGGAGCTTTCCCAGTACAAAAACAACCTTGAGGGAATGGTTTCAGAAATAAATGGGAAATACCCTGAATTTGTAGAAGCCGAAAAGGAAGTAAAAATCCCCCTTGAAAAGCTGGTTGGGGGAGGAGAGGGAATTGTTTTCAAAGGGTATATTGACGCTATTTTCAAAAACGGGGATAAGTACCTTATAGTGGACTGGAAAACAAACAAAAAAACCGATTCAAAGCACAAGCAGCAGCTTGAGGCATACAGGCACGCATATTCAATAAAGGAGGGAATTCCTGTTGAAAATATTGATGTTGCAGTCGGCTATGTTGGGCTGAGAAAGGCAATTAACAACGGAACTGTCGAGTCAAAGCTGGATGATAGGCAGCCCGCAAAAAGCGCTTTTGGCACTTTCTGCTCCCATGTGGAAAAAATACTTGAGTGGAAAATGAATCCTGACAGCTTCTTTGAGGATTTGGCTTCAAGGGATATGGAAAGCGATTATTTGTGGAGAAGTGTTGTTGAAGCTTATTCGCAGGAAAATTGACTGGAAACCACCCCTCCTAAAAGGTATTTAAAGGGGAAAGCAGTAGGTTTAACATGCGCGGGGAGCCAAAGCCGTTCGTTAAGTGGGCAGGGGGAAAGAGACAGCTTCTTAGCGTGCTTCTTGAGAATATTCCTGAATCATTTTCCAATTACCATGAGCCGTTTGTAGGTGGTGGTGCGCTTTATTTTAAATTGTGGTCCGAAGGGCTGATTAAGAAAGCACATCTTAACGATTATAACGAGGAATTAATTGGCACATATTCAGTAATAAAGAAAAGGCCCGGAGAACTTATTGAAGAGCTTAAATCCGGAAAGTACGGAAATGAGAGTGAAATATTCTACGAAATAAGAAAAGAAAAGCCGCAGGATAAAGTTGAAGAGGTCGCAAGGTTTATTTACCTGAATAAAACTGCATTTAACGGGCTTTACAGGGTGAATATGAAGGGAGAATTCAATGTTCCCTTTGGAAGATATAAAAACCCGAAAATCTGTGATGAGGAGAATATACAGCTGGCTTCGGAAGCATTGAAAAAAGCTGTTCTTACTTCAGGCGATTTTTCAGTTGTACTTAAGGATGCAAAAAAAGAGGATTTTGTTTATTTTGATCCTCCCTATCATCCGATTAACAAAAATTCATTTACAAACTATACGAAGCTTAGCTTTAATGAGGAAGACCAAAAAAGACTCAGTGATACATATTCAAAGCTGGATGGGCAAGGAGTTTATGTTATGCTAAGCAATAGCAGCGCGCCGTTTATTGCGGAGCTTTACTCGAATTACAATACTCTTGAAGTTATGGCAAAAAGGGCAATTAACTGCAAAGCACAAGGAAGGGGCCCGGTTTCCGAGATAGTTGCATTGAACTATGTTTAGGTGTCCTGATGGAAATAGGGCCAAAAGAATTTGAATTAGAATACTCGACTGTCTGGTCTTTTCCAGAAAGAGGAAAATGGGCAACTCACAATAGTAAATACAGAGGAAATTTTTCACCATATATTCCTAGAAATGTTATACTGAGATATTCAAATCCTTCAGATTTGGTTTTAGACCAAATGTGCGGAAGCGGAACTACTCTTGTTGAATGCAAACTGCTTGGAAGAAATGCGGTTGGTTATGACATTAGCAAAAATGCAGTTGAAGTATCAAAAAATAACCTTGATTTCAAGTTCGAAAATAAATGTGAGCAGAATGCTTCAATTGGCGATGCAAGAAAAATTGAACTTTCAGATGAATCAGTTGATTTGATAGTAACTCATCCGCCTTATTTGGATATAATTAAGTATGAACCGGAAAATCCAAAAAATATCTCAAATATCAAAGATGTTGAAATATTTTTTAAGGAAATTAGAAAAATAGCTAATGAATCATACAGGGTACTAAAGAAAGGTAAATTTTGTGCTATTTTAGTTGGAGACACAAGGAAAGGGAGAATGTATGTTCCTTTAGCATACAAGGTAATGCATGAGTTTATGGGTGCAGGATTTAAACTTAAGGAAGATATAATCAAGAAACAATGGAATTGTTCTTCTACAAACTTTTGGAAAAAGCAGTCTGAAAAATATAATTTTCTTCTGATTATGCATGAACACCTATTCATTTTCAAAAAAATTTAGTAGGATAAATACCAAAGAGGCCTAAGATTTTTTTCATATTTCTTATGTTTCTTATTCTCTTTATTAACGTAATTTGCCCTTGGCGGCTGTCTTCTGCAAACACTCATGCACATATTATCGATTTCTTTTGGACTGTCGATAAATTCCCTAATCCAGCCTTGTAAAAAGAGAGTGGCAGGATCAAATTTACTCTTTGATGCATCATAGTTGAAATCTTGTTCTGCAAGAAATAATTGGGATATGTGTGCTATAATTTTTAGCGAATTAAGATAATGTTCAAATTTCTCATTCTTAAGTTCCTTTATCTCTTCTTCAGGATCTGACCCATAAAATATACTATCAAAAAGTAAGAGCATTTTTCTTTTCAAATCTGGCCTTGATCTCGTTCTCAAATTTAAATCAATCATAACCCTAAGATGATTGGGTCGGAACTCCCGCTCACCTTCCTTCAGCCATATTTGAAAATTCCTCTTGAGTTCATACTTATTCTTCAGTTTTTTTGGGATTTTGGAAGGCCTCATTATGTATAAAATAACTCCATCCTGTTCACAAATAACAGTTTTGGCATCAAACTCCAAATGTTCGATTATCCTTATCAAATCATTATATTTCATTCAATTCGATTAAACCAGTTAAACATCAAAGTATAAAAAATGAGCTATCTATATTAGATATGGAAAACGATTATTTGTGGAGAAGTGTTGTTGAAGCTTATTATTCTGAGAAATGATGGTTTAGTCAAATTTTACCTTAACTTCTGAACAAACCATGTATTCACTGGAGGATTGATTTATGCAGGATTTGGCAGGAGAATGGCATGCTTTTTTATGGAAACATTTATATACATAAATATCCATAATTAATAACCTAAAAATTGATTTACATAAAGGTGACAATATGGCTAAATTTGTAGGATTCGGAAAAATGGGAGATATCCAAAAGCTCAACGCAGTTGCAAGGCAGAAATGCTGGATTGACACTTATAGGGGAAATCCCTGCCTACTAAGGTTTGATGTGATTGCTGCAACAGGAAAGGTTATTCTGGGCGACCCAGCTTATTCAAAAGGGGCTCTGATAGATAAAAAAAGTGGGAGTTCTATTGATTTTGGCGTCCTTGAATTCACAAGAGGGGGAGAAGTTGAGCTTGATATCAATGAAAAGGGCTTCCCAGAAAGGGCTGAAGATATTGCGATTCTCCATGACCCTGTATCCAATGGTAAAGTTTTTTTGCTTGATGTTTCAGATGAGAATAATCCAAAGTATATTGGACTTCTCGGTGTTTCACACGGGTTAATTACTCAAACTATCAAAAGCGTTTTTCTTATGAAAGGCGATGATTCTGACGTAGTGGGCGCGCGGGACGCTTGGAAAAGGTTTCAGGAAGGAAATTCCCTGGGAGAGGAGATGGGAGTTTCAGACATGACTGATGACCCTGAATTTAAGAATATATTTTCAAAGCTCATGGACGAGCAGGAAATCGCAAAAGAGAAAAAGAGCACCCTAAACGGAACGTTGCTCAAGCATTTCAAAGAATGGGGGCTTTTTGATGAGGAAGAAAGAAACAGGCTAAGGCTTAGGCCTAGTGATATTGTCAACCCTAAAGGGAGTTATAGGGTCATATCCAAAAATACCATTAATGAGTTCATAAAGCGAATTAAAAGCGAGGTTTCAGTCGTCAGATTGTACGAGAAAGACTCCCCACGCAAGGATGACAAATACCTTGAGATAACAGACCCCGAAGAGCTTGATTATTTGCTCAAAAAATACATTGGCTTCATCAATCCCTGCGAAATTACGCTGAATGAGGGCGAGGGCACACTATCTTTTAGAATTGTAAGCGTATTCTCAAGCAACAGAGATGTTATGGAAAATATTATCAGGGATTTGGTTAACAGGAATAAGGATTATTAGGAAGCATGCTTTATCGCGGCATCCATTTGTATTGAATCATGAAAAAGCGGGAACGTGGAAATCGCTATTGCAGGTTCTGGAGCACCTGTTCAGGAATGTGCGCCGTTTTTATTAATCCTTATTTTTCTGAAAGGGTGCCGCGCTCGCGGCAGGCATGGATTATTTTCTCCTGTTCCTGTTGGTATAGTATTGTGCAGTCAGCTCCTTTATCTTCTGGACGCAGGTTTCATGCGAGCCGACAAACTCTATTTTTGACTTTCCGGAAACAAGCGCGTTTTCATCCTTTCTTTTGCAGTAAACTATTGGCTCTGAAAAAACTTCCAGGGGGTTTTGCCCGTAGTAGGTGTACTTGAACGCAGTGACAACTGTTAGCGCATAAACTCCCTCCTCGTCATCCGTGCTCTCCATATCTTTTATTACTGCATAAAGCCCTGGAGGGGCGGTGCAGATGGTTATTGTTTCGTTGTTTTTTTCCATTTCCTCACCTCTTGAGATATATTGTTAACTGCAGCGCATATAAACATCCCTGCATTCCAATATTTGCAAACCGCATCCATTATATACTTACTAATTCATAATATATGCATGGCAGGCAAAAAAACAAAACCTATAGAGGAAGCATGGAAAAAGCATCTCAAGGCAAATGCGCGGAAGAAGAAACAAAATAGCTTGAGCTCGGTTGCTGAAGAAGATTACAAAAAAAATTTCAAGGACGGGATAAATGCGCAGGAGGGCCTTTCCAGCAGGGAGAAAAAAAAGCTCATCAAAAACCTTGAGCTTTAGGGGCAACTTTATTTCTTGCGGAAAAAACCATTAGCGGTTATTTGATGAGAAAGTTGCTAGTTGCATACAAGACAGAATACGGAAGCACTTGGGAATACGCGGAATGGATTGCAGAAGAGGCTGGCGGAGAGGCAAAAGGCATTGATGGTACCGGGGAGGGCGAACTGGGAAAATGCCTTATTGAGAAGGATATTGATAGGGCTTACAGTCTTCTTTATGAAATTTGCAACTGGGTTTTTGGGGAGATGGAAAGGCTTGCAAAAAGGGCAGAGTCAATCGGCTATAATGATGCTGAAAGCCTGCGCACCGCAATTGAATTGGTATTGTGATCCCCTTAAATATTGTGGGAAAACCATTAACTTTATATACTTAAAATCCCATATTTGCCAACGGAGGTAATTATCTTGTCAGCAGCACACTTGCAACAAACAAACAATTTTCTAAATCTAATCAAATCAAACAGATTGTTTTCGAGGCAGAGCCCTGAAATTTTCATGAGGACAGGAGGGCTGAAAAGCTTTCCAGGCCAGAAGCTGATTTCAAGCGCTGACATTGCAAATGCAGTAATCGGTCCTGGGGGAAAATGGAACGACCCGGAGGAAGGCAAGCTGTTTGACAAGGTTATGAACGCTAATTCAAAAAGCAGGAGGGGCAATTTCGACACTGAAAAAGTAAAAAAAATACTTAACAGAAGCAAGTACCCTGATGAGCTTCTTAAGTCATTGAGGGTCGCAAAGTCAATGCAGGATGGAGAGGACCCGAGGATGAGGGTTGCAGTTATTGGCGCAACTGGAATGGCGGGCCAGCAGTTTGTATGCTCGCTTGAAAACAACCCGTGGATAAAGCTTGAGGTTGTTGCAGCCTCGGGAAAGCATGCTGGAAAGGGATACCAGGAGGCATTGAGCGATCCCCAGAAGGGAATTTCACTATGGGTTTGCGAGCAGGAAATGCCTGATTATGTAAAGGACATGACTATACTGCATGCGGATGAGTTCGACCCGACTACTGTTGATTTTGTATTCACCGCAATCCCAACAAGCGCGGCAACGATAATAGAAAACAGGATTGCCAGGACCACTCCTGTGATAAGCACTGCTTCTGCATACAGGTACCACGCAGAAGTGCCCGTTATAATACCCGGCGTGAACAACGACCATTCTGCACTTATAAGGGAGCAGATGAGGACATGGGGCAACAAAGGCTTCATTTCCCCTCAGCCTAACTGCACAACAGTCGGGCTGGTGATAAGCTTAAAGCCGATATTTGACTACTTCAATATTTCATTTGTGGACATGGCGTCCATGCAGTCCACTTCGGGCGCTGGGAGGGACCCCGGAGTCAGGGCGCTTGATATTACTGACAATGTACTTACTTTTATTGCTGAGGAGGAGCCAAAAGTCCAGAGAGAAACCCAGAAAATACTTGGCTCCATGGGAAAGAGGCAGATAATAAAGGCGCCTTTTCCAGTAGGCGCAAGCTGCACTAGGGTGGCAGTAACCTACGGGCATACTGAAAAGGTCACAGTCTATTTCAAGGAGAAGGTGACCCCTGAAAACATTAAGGAGGCTTTTTCTGAGTTCAGTTCCGCAATGTGGGACCTCAACCTTCCCTCATCCCCACCAGAATCTATAGTTGTCAGAGAGGAGGCGGACAGGCCGCAGCCTAAGCTTGACAGGGAAACGCATAATGGAATGGCAACAGTTGTCGGCAGGATATCTGAAGCACCATATATCAAGGAAGGCCATGCAATAAGGTATTTCCTGGTCAGCCACAACACCAAAATGGGTGCTGCGCAGGGGGCAATATTTACGGC
>CAYTXD010000045.1:0-7895 GCA_964441305.1 Microcaldota archaeon | reverse complement strand
TTTCTCCGGGAATGCCGGGCACGGGAAAGATGGTTTTCCAGGCAAAGAAGGAGGCGGAAAAAGTGGCAAGCGAAAACTCATCCGAACACATAATAATCGACGCACCCCCTGGCATTGGCTGCCCGGTGATTGCCGCAATCACTGGCTGTGACCATGTAATCGGGGTTGTGGAGCCCACCCCCACAAGCATGGCAAACCTTGAAAGGGCCCTGAAAGTTGCGGAGCATTTCAACATTCCATTTTCAATAGTTCTTAACAAAACGGGAATTTCGGAAAAATACGAAAAGGAAATAGAGTCAAAATACTCCGAGGAACTCATCGGCCAAATTCCATACGACGAGGAGATACCCAAGCTCCTTGCTTTAGGCAAAGTTCCATCCCTGGGCAAGGGCCCGGCTTCCAAAGCGCTTAGGGAAGTTTCAGAAAAAATAATATCAAGCATAATGGGTGGTTAGATGAAAGCGACAATTGTATATGACAACGAGCCCGCAACAGGGCTTGAGAGCGGGTGGGGTTTCTCCTGCCTTATTGAGGCGCATGAAAAAAAAATCCTTTTTGACACGGGTGATGATGGAAACAAGCTAATGTTTAATCTTCGCTCCCTTAAAATTAAGCCGGAAGAAATAGGCATGATTTTCCTTTCCCATTCCCACGGTGATCATACCGGAGGGCTTTCAGCTTTCCTTCGCATGAGGAAAGGAGTCCCTGTTTACGTTCCCAGCTCATTTTCCGAATCCCTCAAATCCGAAATAGGTAAATTGGCAGAACTCCATGAAACAACCAAAGCTGAGGAAATTAGCGATGGCATATTTACTACGGGAGAGCTTGAAAATGGAACGAAGGAGCAGTCCCTTTTTGTGAAAACAGAAAAAGGCATAGTGGCCATCTGCGGGTGCTCCCACCCAGGGGTTGACAACATAGTCGAAAAAGCAAAAGAGTTTGGAAATGTTTATGCAGTGATGGGCGGCTTCCACGGATTCAGCAACCTTGGATATCTTAAAGATTTGGAACTTATTGTTCCCTGCCACTGCACTGAGAAAAAGCAGGAAATTCTGGAAATGTACCCTGAAAAATCAAAACTCGGGAAAACAGGCATGGCCATAGAGGTTTAGAATGGAATATTTGTTTAAGCAAATTGGCGTAATTCATTCCCCAATTAAGCAGCCGGGCGGGCCGATACAGCCGTGCTTTTCAAAAAACAAGGGCACTGTTGAGGTTTTCAAGGAATATGAAAAAGGCCTCAAGGACATTGAGGGATTTTCCCACATCATGCTGGTTTATTATTTCCATGAAAGTGATGGATACTCGCTGCATGTCAAACCATTCCTTGACGATAACGAGAAAGGGGTTTTTGCAACCAGGATTCACAAAAGGCCAAACAAAATTGGAATAAGCATTGTCAGGCTCATGAGCAGAAGTGGAAACATGCTTGAAATTGATGGAATAGATGCACTGGACCAGACACCTTTGCTGGACATAAAGCCATATGTTCCGCCATTTGACAATACCGAAAAAGTGAGAATTGGCTGGCTGGAGGGAAAGATATGAAAGTGATTTACGGTCCCGTTCCTTCATGGAGGTTCGGGCGCTCCCTTGGGGTGGACCCGGTATGCATAATGCCCAAAATCTGCTCTTTTGACTGCATATACTGCCAGTTGGGAAAAACCGCGGAACTTACAACAGAAAGAAAGGAATACGCCAAACTTTCCAGAATGAAAAAAGAGCTGGACGAAGCCCCGAAAGACAATATAGATGTGATAACATTTTCCGGCACCAGCGAACCTACACTTAACTCCAAAATTGGAGAAATGATAAAGTACGCAAAGAAGTTCGGCTTTCCTGTTTATGTTTTAACCAACGCTTCGTTTATTTTCATGGAATCGGTGCGGGAAGACCTTTCGCACGCGGATTTGGTTTCCCTAAAGCTTGATGCCCCCAACCAGGAGATATTCGAAAAAGTAAACAAACCCGCAGATGGCATAACTTTCAAAAAGGTTCTTGAAGGGCTGAAAAAATTTCGCGAGGAATACGATGGAATTTTCGCACTTCAAATTATGTTCGTAAATGAAAACAAGGATTACGCAAAAGAGATTGCCGAAACAGCACGGGAGCTAAAGCCGGATTTGGTTCAGCTGGACACCCCCCTTAGGCCAAGCGCGGCAAAGCCCCTTTCGGAAAAGGAAATGCAAAAAATTGAAAAGCATTTCAAGGGAATGAAATACACGCAGGTTTACGAGGAGAAAAAGCCGGATGCAAAGCCCCTTGACATTCACGAAACATACTTAAGAAGGCCTGAAAGGCAATGGAAAGACAAATGAGGTGGGAATATGGAAATACCAAAAGAAATTGCAGAAGTTATAGACAGGGAGCCGTTGTACATTATCTCAACAGCTTCCAAAGAGGGAATACCCAATACAATATACGTAAAATTCCTGAAGGTATATGATGAAGGGCATATACTGATTGCGGACAACAAATTCTCAAAAACAGAAAAAAACCTGCAGGAAAACCCAAAGGTTTCATTTGTTGTCCTTGACAAGGAAAACAAGAAAGCATACCAGGTAAAAGGAACTGCCGAGATTTTCAAGGAGGGAAAAATTTTCGATGAGACAGTTGAGTGGGTTGAAACTGAAAGGTCGACGCCGGACACATTTCCAAAATCCGCAGTACTTCTGAAGGTTGATGAAATTTACTCCGGCGCGGAAAGAATATTATAAAAAACTGCATAGCATTATGTGATTATTATGCCACTTGAGCAAATAGCAGAAGAAATAAAAAATTGCAAAAAGTGCCCGCTGCACAAGGAAAGGAACAACCCTGTTCCAGGCGCGGGCGACCCGAATGCAGAAGTAATGCTCATAGGCGAGGCGCCCGGAAGAAACGAGGACCAGCAGGGGCTTCCATTTGTGGGAGCGGCCGGAAAAATTCTTGACGAGCTTTTGTCCGAGGCGGGCCTCTCGAGAAAAGAGGTATTCATAGGAAACATAGTGAAGTGCAGGCCACCAGGCAACCGCGACCCTGCTGATTCCGAAATTTCCGCCTGCACTCCTTTTCTGGAAAGGCAGATTCAGGAGATTAACCCAAAGGTGCTTGTCGGGCTGGGGAGGTTTTCGTCCAATTATTTGCTTGAAAAATACGGATTTGGAAAAAAGCCCATCTCCCAGGTGCGAGGGGAAATTTTTGAAAAGGACACGCTCAACGGAAAAATCTACATACTGCCCGTTTTCCACCCCGCGGCCGCTACATACGACATCAACAAAAAATCAGTAATGCTTGAGGATTTTAAAACCTTGAGGGACCTGCTGAAAAAACAGTAGTTCCCCAACTATTTTTTCAATGAGCATGTGGTGCAGCCCTTCCTTTTCTTTTTCTTGTTATGTTCAACTCTGAAATTCCTTTTACACTCTTCCGAGCAGAACTCATAATTCTTGTCATCAAATTCCTTTGAATAGGGCATGCTCTCCCGCTCTTTTCCGCACCACTCGCATTTCGGCTTTCCGTTTCCAAAAATAGATGAAATTATTCCCATTTTACTGCCTCCGCATGATTATCGTTTTTCACATTTATAAATCTTTTGAATATATATTCATTATTCCAATTCGACCTGCCGTGGCACCCTTTTAATAGGTGCTTAAGCTAATCGTGGTTTGTTCGTAAGTTAAGTTGGTGATGGCAGCATGGTTAAACTCAACAACCAAAACCCAATGCAGGAGAGAATGGAATCAATACAAAAATCCCTTTCCAATGTGGGGAAAAAGCTGGCAGTCATAAGCGGCAAGGGAGGGGTTGGCAAAACGACAATATCCGTAAACCTTGCAGCCCTTCTTGCAAAGGAAAACAAAGTCGGGCTTGTGGATGCGGACGTGGATTGCCCCAACATAAACAATTTTCTCGGGATAAAAGAACGCTTTTCAGTGGAACGGGGGAAAATAATTCCAATTGAAAAATTTGGAATGAAAATTGCCTCGTTCGCTTCTATTCAGGAAAAACCAGACCAGCCGACAATCTGGAGGGGTCCAATGCTTTCCAATGCCATAATGGAACTTCTTGAAAAAGTAAACTGGGAGGATTTGGATTACCTTGTAATAGACCTTCCTCCCGGCACAAGCGATGCAGCATTGACAGTCATGCAAATAATCAAGCCGGACGGAATCGTTGTAGTGACCACACCTCAAACTGCATCGGTGCTTGATGCAAAAAAATCTGCAAACATGGCCAGGCAGCTCGACGTTCCAATTCTGGGAATTTTGGAAAACATGGCAGGTGAAATATTCGGAAGCGGGGGCGGAAAAAAAGCTGCAGAAGAGCTTGGAATTAACTTCCTGGGCCAGATTGGACTTAATAGGAAAATCAGCAAATCAAGCGAGTCAGGCAAGCCCTTCATTCTTGAAGAAAGTAATCCGGAATTCCAAAAAATAGCGGAAAAAATAATTAGCGAGATTGAGAAATAGGGTGGGGATATGGCAAAGGAATACAAACTAATCTCTTGGAATGTAAACGGAATAAGGGCCGCCATGCGAAAGGGATTTACTGATTTCATGGAAAAGGAGAAGCCTCACATCCTCTGCTTACAGGAGATTAAGGCTGAAGAGGAGGACTTTTCCCATTTGAAAGAAAAGCTTTCAGGTTACGAGCTTTTTGCTAACCCGGCTGAGAAAAAAGGATATGCAGGAACTGCAATATTCACAAAAAGAACCCCAAAGAATTCGGAAAACGGGATTGGCAAAGAAAAATTCAACGGAGAGGGAAGGGTAATCACCCTTGAATTCCCCAAATTCTTCCTTGTAAATGTCTATGTACCCAACTCAGGGAGGGGGCTTTCAAGATTAAGCTACCGGAGCAAATGGGACACAGAATTTCTAAAGTACCTTAAATCACTAAAAAAGAAAAAGCAAGTAATTGCATGCGGGGACTTCAATGTTGCCCATAAGGAAATTGACCTTGCCAGGCCAAAGCAGAATTACAATAAAACCGCCGGCTACACTCAGGATGAGATAGACGGATTTGAAAATATTCTTGAAGCCGGTTTTATCGACATCTTCAGGGAAATGCACCCCGAAAAAGAGGAATACACTTACTGGAGCTATATGTTCAATGCAAGAAAGAAAAATATTGGCTGGAGGGTTGACTACTTTTTGGTAAGCCAAAAACTAAAGGAAAAAATAAAAAGCTCAAAAATACTTTCAAAAGTACAGGGCTCCGACCATTGCCCTGTTGAAATAATCCTGAAAGAATAACTCTATTTCATTGAAGCAATCATCACTGCCACAAGTATTCCTGCGGCAAGTGCAATCAAGATGTACCTCCTTGGCTCCTTTTCCGTTTCAGGCAAAAGATGTGTCCCATATTGATGAAAAAATTTGATGCCGACTGGAATTCTCCCCTCCCCTCTCTTTTTTAATTTCATCCGCGAAATTTCTGCATGCTTTCAGATTACTCCCCGACAATTCTAAAAGAAAAGGGAAAGGCAGCAAAATTCGGCGAGTGCGAAATAGACGACAATTTGAAAAACGTCCTTTTGGACAGGGGAATTGAAAAACTATACGAGCACCAGTGCGAGGGAATTGAGCGAGTAAGAAAAGGCGAAAATGTAGTAGTCGTTGCGCCAACCGCTTCCGGCAAATCCGAAATCTACCTAATACCTGTTGTTGAAGCAGCTCTCAAGGGAAGGCGCTCGCTTCTTGTTTACCCAACCAAGGCGCTTTCCCGCGACCAGCATGCGCGCTTTCGGGAATTCGGCCTTT
The DNA here is from genome assembly GCA_964441305.1 of Microcaldota archaeon. Lineage (GTDB taxonomy): Archaea > Micrarchaeota > Micrarchaeia > Anstonellales > CAYTXD01 > CAYTXD01. The sequence goes on along the minus strand of CAYTXD010000045.1, from coordinate 2,151 downwards.
TGGGGGTAAGAAGCGACGTTTACGATGGAGACACAACACAGCATTTCCGCGGAAAGATAAGGAGGGACCTGCCCCATTTGCTAATTACAAATATTGACATGCTCCACTTCATTTTGATGAACAACAGGAAATTCGGAAGCTTTTGGGAAAAGCTCGACTATGTTGTTATTGACGAGCTTCATACATACTCTGGAGTGCTGGGCTCGCATGTTGCAAACATACTGAAAAGATTGAAGCGCGTAACAGAAAAAATTGGCAATAAAAAAAAGCCCCAGTTCATATGCTCATCAGCAACAATAGGAAATGCAAAGCAGTTTGCAGAGGAGCTTGTTGGCGAGCCTTTCTCATTGATTGACACCCACACCGCCCCGAAAGGGCCTGTTGAGCACTACATAATTTTTCCGGAAGAGGAAAGCTTCACAACCGCAAGCCTAAAAATTGCAAAGGAAATTGGAAAGAAAACCCTTATTTTCGGCAATTCACACTCAGTGGTTGAACGGCTTGGCATGATGTCCCAGGAAACCGACTTTCCGGTTCAAGTCTACCGCTCAGGCCTCACGCCAGAAAAGAGAACTGAAATTGAAAATGAATTCAAAAATGGGAATGGAGGGGTTCTTGCAACAACCTCTGCTCTTGAATTGGGAATGGATATCGGCTCGGTGGAAGCAGTGATTCTTGCAGGCTTTCCCGGCACAATTACCAGAGCTAGGCAGAGAATAGGCCGCGCTGGAAGAAAAGGGCAAAAATCCTATGGAATCTACCTTGCGCGCGAAAACCCCCTTGACTTATACTATGTTGAAAACCCAGAAAAGTACCTGCACGGCCTTCCTGAAAACTGCTATGTTAACGCAACAAACGAAAACATAGTTCGCGAGCAGCTTCTTGCCTCCTCAAGGGATATTCCTCTTGATGAAGATGAGCTTGATGAAAAAGAAAAGGACTGTTCATTTGAGCTTGCAGAAAAGGAATACATGAAAAAATGGGAAGGCCACGGCCTCATCCCAACCAAGGAGGGGCTGAAGCACCTCCAGAAAATGAGCATAAGGAATGCAGGGGAAAACATACGCATTTACGATATTGAGAAGCAGAGGTTCATAGGGCACAGGGACGAGCACATGGCACTCTCCGAATTATTTGAAGGGGCATACTATTTGCATGGCGGGAGGCGGTACATCTGCGAGCAGCTGGATTTGCAAAAGAAAACGGCATTCGTCCAACAGGTCCGCCACCCGGTGCAGGAATACACCACTGCACAGAAAAACAAGGACGCAGAAATAATTGAAACAATTTTCACGCGCGAGGCATTTGGAAAAGAGCTTTCGTTCGGAAAGCTTCACTTCATTGAGGAAGTTTATGGCTATGTAATTAAAGATTTGTATGGGGGAAGAACCATCGGCAGGAAGTTTTTTGACGAGCCCCTCCATTATGAATTCGACACCTACGGAATCTGGTTTGACTATGAAAACAACACTGGGGACTATTTTGCTGACGGCCTGCATGCAACAGAGCATGTTACAATCGCAATGATGCCCGCAGTGACAGGTGCAGACCCAAAAGAACTCGGAGGCCTTTCATACCCGAGCGGAAGAGTTTTTGTTTACGACTCAATTCCTGATGGAAACGGAGTTACGAAAATTGTCTATGGCAAATTTGAACTAATACAGGAAATGGGCCTTGACAGATTAAGAAAATGCAAATGCGAGTCCGGCTGCCCAAAATGCATACTTGACCCGCAATGCGGAAACAATAATAAACATTTGAATAAGGGCGCGGCTATTGAAATTTTGCAATACCTTTTAGAGAAAAAGCAAAATTAGAAAAAAAGAAAAAAACCTACTCAAGCTTTATTGCCTGAACAGGGCATGATGCTTCGCATGCTCCGCAGTGGATGCATGCTTCCGCATGGACAACATGCGACTTTCCCTCCTTTACTTCAAAAACATTCGGGTTTGCCGGACAGACCCCCGCGCATGCTCCGCATCCAATGCATTTCTCCTTATCTACTACTGGTGGCATAAAAATCACTCTCCTTCTTTTCTGCCCTTCTCCTCTGCCGCCTTGTTAAGCGCCTCTACCAGCTTTTCAACATCGATTCCGTGCGCTGCCGCGCCCTGTTCCAATGTCTCGTATTGCGCCATCTGGCATCCAAAG
>CAYTXD010000044.1:5796-7978 GCA_964441305.1 Microcaldota archaeon | reverse complement strand
GCACCGCCGGCTCGCAGGGGTATGAAATTATTGTTGATTACCTTGATTTTGGAGATGCGGAGAAGTTTCACAATTGCGTTTACGAGCAGATTACGGATTCTGGGGAGGAGTAGATAATTGTTGGGAAGATGTGTGCAGGTTCAGTTAACAGGTAAACTAGGGTACAAAAATTTCCGCCCGCTACTTCAATTAAGGAGATAAAAATTGCGCAGGGAGTTCAAAGCCGAAGCCAAATCCTATGGCCCATCACAAACGACTAAAACCTTGTCCAGGCGTACAGCCAATTTCTCAAAGACAAGTCATCGCAGCAATGCGAAATCCTCCTCCCGCGCGATAATAATATGTTTTCCCTTATTTAAAAATCTTTTGCAATTTATCGCTAAGTTCTCCTTTCTTTACCACATTTGTTTTTAAAGGATGAGATTTTTGCCAAATTTTTCTTGAAAAAAATGTAAGTATTAAATACAAATACGTTGAATGATTGTTGATTGTCATGAAATGCGAAATTGCAAAAAATGCGAAAAAGGGCGAAAACCTTCTTGTTTTTTTTACCGAGGAAGGATGGAAAAAAGAAAAAGGGAAACTCAAAAAAGAGCTGGACTCGGACTTTTCCGGAAAAGCAAAAGAAGTTGCTGTGCTATATGGTGTAGGTGGGTTCAGGAGAATAATTCTCTCAGGGCTTGGGAAAAAGAAAAAACTGGATTTGGAATCATTCCGGAAAGCGGCCAATTCATTTGCAGTAAAAGCGAAAAAGATGAAGCTGAAAAAGGTCTCAGTAGACGCTTCAAAGGGCCATTCGCTTTCAGGCGAAGGGATTGAAAATGCAATACTTGAGGGAATTATGCTGGGCCAGTATTCGTTCCTCAAGTACAAGCAGAAGGAGGCAAAGGAGGAGGTGAAGATTGGCAGTGTTAAGTTTCTTTCCTCTCCAGGGGGGCAGAAGTTGAAGAAAAGGTTGGAAAACACCATCAAGATTATGCAGAACACAATGATTGCCAGGGATTTGGTAAATTCTTCAAGCGACGAAGTCACTTCGCTTGAATTTGAAAAAATCAGCAAAAGCATATCCAAAAAATGTGGAATTAAAGCGAGCGTAATGAATGAAAACGAAATAAAGAAAAAAGGGCTTGGGCTGATAGCGGCAGTGAACAGGGGCTCAAACCTTCCCGCAAGATTGATATTTCTTGAGCATAGCGGTGGAAAGAAAGGGGACCCATTGATTGCGGTTGTGGGAAAGGGAATTTCCTTTGATTCGGGAGGATACAACCTAAAGCCCAGTGGGCACATTGAGCAGATGAGGATGGATATGGCGGGCGCGGCAACAGTGCTTGGGGTAATGAAATCCCTTGCGGAGCTGAAGGTAAAAAAGAATGTTATTGGAGTCATGGCAATTACCGAAAACATGATTGACGCTAACGCCTACAAGCCGGGAGATGTTTTCAAGGCATATGACGGCACAACTGTTGAGATAAAGAACACTGATGCAGAGGGAAGGTTAATTCTTGCGGATTCGGTTGCATATACTGTTAAAAACAAAAAGCCGGATTTCATATTTGACACTGCAACACTTACCGGCTCCTGCATAACCTGCCTGGGGGAGATGGCTGCAGGCGTTATTTCAAATGATGAGAAAAAGGCAGCGGAGTTGCAGAAATTCTCCCACATGCCCGAAATTTTCGAGAGGGTTTGGGTGCTCCCATCCTACGATGAAGCAGGGGAATCGCTGAAAAGCGAAATTGCGGACCTTAAAAATCTTGGATGGAAGGGAAAGGCAGGGACAATAACTGCAGGCCTGTTCATTGGAAAATTCGTTAAAAACACCCCTTGGATACATATTGACATAGCGGGCACGGGCATGAATGACGGAAAGAGAAGGGATTACATCCCTGAAGGAGGCACCGGGTTCGGCGTGAAATTGCTTACCGAATTCATAAAGGAATCAAGCTTCAAGAAGATGAAGAGGAAAAACAGGTAAATATATTGAAAATGAGGGCATGTTGCATGGCAAACATAAAGTTCATAACAATTGAGAAGCTTTTGGAAATAAAGGAAAATGAGTAGGGTTTTCATTTGATAGATGTTCTTGGCGAGGAACAGTATGGAGAGGGGCATATCCCCGGCGCAATAAACTTGCCTTTTGAAAAAGTCGCATCACTTGCAAACGAAAAGTTCGGCAAGGATG
>CAYTXD010000044.1:5537-5786 GCA_964441305.1 Microcaldota archaeon | reverse complement strand
GGATGATGTTCTTGTTGTGTAATGTGCAAGCTACGCCTGCCATGCCAGTACAGCTGCGGCAAAAAAGCTTCAGCAACTTGGATTTGAAAATGTTCTTGATTACAAGGCCGGAAAAAAAGGATGGGAGATTCGGGGCTTGAATTTCAGAAATAGCTATAGCATTGCCTGTACGCTTTTTTTGCCCATTGGCATTGCGTTATAACCTTTTGAAATAAGCGCGCCCGAGAGCTTGTCCTCGTTTCCATGGGT
>CAYTXD010000044.1:0-5527 GCA_964441305.1 Microcaldota archaeon | reverse complement strand
TTGGGTCTGCTCTGTTCTATATATTCCACTATTTCCCCAAAATCGGCGTGGTCGCTTAATGGAAATGCCCTGTCGACAGGAAATCTGTACGAAAGGGCCCAGCCAGTTGCCACAGCAGTAGAAACTTTTGTTTTAAATGCATCGTAAAGCTTTGCGGCCATGTAGAAGTTCACTTTTCTTGGCGAGAGTATTGCGGCAAACGAAGAACCCATCTCTTCTTCAGCTTCCGGAGTTCCAACCTTGATGCAGTCAAGATTCACTCCAAGCTTATTGTATTTTGAGCACGTATGGTGTGCCTTTTCCGAAACAATGGGAGTTATCCCGCACCAATCATTAAGCACCTTCACAATCTCCTGGCACTTCCCCATATCGTAAGCTCCGAAAAGCATTATCGAGTCCGAGTTTTTCCTTGCCCATTTCTCAATGTCTTGGTACACTTCTTCGGGCCTGGGGAATTTGTATTCAGGAGAGCCATAGGTCCCCTCCACCAGCAAGGTATCACATTCTCTAACTTCCGCGCCCTTGGTTGTTGCAGAATCCCTGAGCTTGAAATCGCCAGTGTAAACAAATGCGCCGTGCTCGTCGCTTTCCGCAAAAATCTGGGTTGCGCCGAGCATGTGCCCGGCCCTGAAAAGCTCGACTTTAGAATTGTGCATCTGCTCTGCTTTTGAATTGGTGAGCTCAAGGGTTTCGCCGCTTGCGAAAATTCTCTCCCTTTTCTTTGCTGCATAGCAATGGTCGGAGTGGGCATGGGAAACATAATGCATGTCGCCCCTGGAATGATCTAAAGCTAGGTTTCTCCCGTCAAGGAGTATGCTGTTCAAACTGGCCATGTAAAAAGAGTTATTTGCAGGAAGTATATAAGGGTTTTGAATTTCCTTCTTGGATGCTGTGGCAGCAACTATTATTATGTGTTCAATAGTGGGTAAAAACGTTAAGTTTAAATACTGGAAAAACCATAAATAAACATAACAACCAGTGATATTTATGAAAGGCGCAAACAAAATGAACAGTGAATTCAAGGAACCCGCAAAGGTGCTAGTTATAGGAGGGGGAGTTGAATCTGCAAATATTTCAAGGGCAATTGAAAAAATAGAAGATGCTGAAATTGAGATTTTCAGGTCAAACGGCAACCTTGAGTCAATTGTGGAAATGTCCCAGAACCCCCAGTTCACTCCGGACATAGTTGTTTCCGTTTCTTTTGATGATGGAATGGCAGTTTCAATGGCAAGGGAGATGGTGCACATTTTCCCCGAAGTTGAGCTTGTTGTTGTGAGCAAGGGGTCAGATGCTATTTTGTCCGAAGCAATCGGTATGATTCCTGATGAGAAAAGGGAATTCGGACAAGCAGTAAGGGAAAACCACGTTTCAATGCAGAAGCATGCCAGTGGAGAGTTCGGAATTGATTATCAGGCAAGGCTTGCAGGAAATGGGTATTCGGAAGAATCAGCGAGGAATGTCTCATATATTGCCAAGCTTCTTAAGGAAGGGAGAAGGGAAAAAAAAGATTTCAGGCATATGCGGAAAGATTACAACAGCAATTACGATTTCAAGGGTTCGCACCTAAGGGATATGGCACAACCGACCGTTGACAAAAGAGGGGGTGTCCACCCATTTGACCCAAAAAACCTTAGGCCGCTTAACAAACGCCCTCCAGTAAACAAAAAGAAGATAGACCCAGGAAAGAACTAAAAATTATGTGGGATTCTGCCACAATAGCTTAATTTCTGACGTCCCACTTTGTTGTGCCATCCTGCATTAAATTAGGAAAAAACTATTCTTCGGATTTGGCAGTTGCCTCGGAAACGGTTTTCTCAATCTTGTCCAGCTGCTTGGAAATTCTTTCCATCTGCTTCCTGATTCCTGCTATTTCAAATTGGATATTCTGAAGGTATACCTTGTCGAAAACTATTGTGGGCTTGGGAATGTCGATTACTTCCTCTGTCGGCTCTTCGATTGGGGCTTCCCTCTCTTCCTTCAGAAGTGCAAGGCTTTCCTCAACCCTTGCAGGCATCTTCTTGACCTTTGGCTCTTTGTTTGCTTTTTTTGCCTTTGCTTTTGCCTTTGGCTTGGAAGCGGCTTTCGCCTTTTCTGGTTTTTTCTCTTCTTTTCTGAGCTCTTTTCTTGCCTCTGACACCCATTTTTTTACATTTGCAAAGGGAGCGGTTTTGTTTTTTCCGGTTGCTTTGTAAATTTCATCCCTTAACTGCTCAAGCTTTTCCTTGTTCATTGTTTCTCCTTTCCACTTCTTGAGCTGCTTTTTTATCACTTTCATAGTTTTTTCATCCATTTTCCATCACCATGCAGTATTGAACAAAGGACTAACGAGGGGCTGATTTATTAACCTATCGCAGGCATTTTTACCTCGTTAATCTATATCCTATAACCTTCTTCCTCATACTTTTGCTTTGCATTCACCTGATCCTCAATCTCTGAGAGCTCTTCATGGACTTCCCTTTTTTCCTTTTGCTTTGGCTCGGGCCGGGAAACTGGCGGCTTCTGCGCCTTTTTCTCTTTTTTGGGCTTTGGCTTCTGGGCAGGCTTGCCAGCCCCCTTGCAGCCACCTCCTCTGGATGCCCTGAAGTATATCTCTGCTGCGATTGCCACTGCCGCGATTATCAAAATTTGCACAAACAAAAAAGCATTTTGAAAAAACATTTATAAACGGACCTGAAGAGAATGCAAAAATATTTGAAATTAGAGAAAATGGCAGTTTATTTACTAAATTTCTTTCATTTTTTTGCCTGATTTTTCAAGAATTTCCGAGTGAAGGCTTGTTCCGTGCGAGTCCATTGTGACAATTGCGGGAAAGCCCTCAACTTCCAACTCCCATACTGCTTCCGGCATTCCAAACTCATTCAAGAAATAGACATTTTTCACTTTTTTTATGCATTTTGCAAGAAGAGCTGCCGCGCCTCCCACTGCATGCAGGTAAATGCATCCATGCTTTCTGCATGCTTCCAGCGTATTTTTGCCCATGCCTCCTTTTCCGATTATCGCCCTTACTCCAAAGTTGCCAATTAGTTTTGGAGTGTATTTTTCCATCCTCGCGCTTGTAGTCGGGCCTGCTGCCACTGATTTCCATCTTCCTTTGGTTTTCTTCATTATTGGGCCGCAATGGTATACTGCAAAGCCATTCAGATTGAAAGGCAGGGAACCGGACGACAGTATCCTCTTGTGCGCCTCGTCCCTTGCAGTAAAAATTGTGCCTGAGAGAAGAACTGCGTCTCCGGCCTTAAGCTTCCTGATTTCTTTTTCACATAGAGCCAAATTTAATTTGTAATTACTCATATAGTGCAACCCCGTTCAAGTACTTTAGCTTTTTCCTCCTTGTAGCCCAGCAGGAGTATGAGATTTCAACAAAAAATGATGCAGGCGCGCGATACAGTGCAGATGCTTTCACTCCAAGCAATGTGGTTTTGCCCCCAAAGCCCATTGGGCCTATTCCCAGCTTGTTTGCATCCTGCAAAATTTCCTTTTCAAGTTTTGCAAGCTTCTTGTTCCTGTTTGTGTCGCGCAAATTCCTGAGCAATTGCTTTTTTGCCTCAAAAGAGATTTCGTGCTTCATCCCGCCGATTGATATTCCCAAAATGCCAGGCGCGCATCCTTTTCCCTGCGCCTGAAAAACTGCATCAAGCGCGCATTTCTTAACTCCCTCCAAGTCCCTTTCAGCCCCAAGCTTTTCATTTGGAAGGGAATAAGTTTTTCCGACATTCTCGCTCCCGCCCCCTTTGAGCATAAGATGGATTTCTATTGATTTTCTTTTCCACTGCGAAAAGTGCATTGATGGGAAGTTATCTCCTGTATTGTCTTTGCTGTTTTCACCAGCAAGTGAATCAACTGCATTCGGCCTTAAAGGGACTTTTTTTGTTGCCTTTTTTGTTGCGGAAATTATTGCCTTTTTGAGGGCAATTTCGCTTGCGCCTTCTGGGTATTTCACAAAGAAAATGGGAGTTCCCGTATCCTGGCATATTGGAGTTGAATTCCTTCTTGCAATTTTTGCGTTCTTTAGTATAGAGCCGATTGTTTTCTTTGCTATCCCCCTCTCCTTTTTGTATGAGAGAAAAAGCGCCCTTTCAACATCCTTTGGCAAATCGGTTGCCGCCCTTCTGTAAAGCTCAACTACTGCATCCTGGAATTTCAGTTTCATTTAATCACGGGTTGAGCATCCATATTGAAAAGTTGAGCACTGCCGCAAAAGTCACCCAAAGGATGTAGGGGATAAGCAGGTATGCTGCATTTTTGGATACGCCGTAAAATTTTACAATCGTAAAAACAATTGCAACCCAAAGGAAAATTATCTCAAAAAATGCGAGCGTTGGGGAGCGCATTCCGAAGAAAATGATTGACCATAATGTGTTTAGGAAAAGCTGGACTGCGAATATTGAAACAGCCATCTTCACCTCGCTTTTCCCAATTCCCTTTTTCCAAACTATGTACAGGGAAATACCCATCATGGTGTAAAGCGCAGTCCAAACAGGCCCAAAAACCCAGCTTGGGGGATTGAAAAACGGCTTGTTAAGAGTTGTGTACCACGAGCCAACAGAGGATACTGTGAAAAATGAGCCGATAATTCCTGCCATGTTGCATATGATTATTGCGGCAATGAGCACTTTCCAGTCAATTTTCATGCAGAACCCATCTCCCGCATTATTTTTAATGCCTTTTCCGCGCTTGTCTCCTTGTCCTTTATTTCAAGCATTATGTCAAAGTCAATTCCTTTTGTTTTCCTGAGGAAATTTTTGAAGTGCTTTTCATCAATAGAGTAAGTATGCGAGCCGATTCTCGCAGCTTCTTTTTGCGAGCTGTAATCCATCATTAGAATGCCGTCTTTCTTTTTCCATGTTTCAGATGCAGAGAGAATTGCTTCTCGCATCCCCTCGCCGTTGTTTAGGCATTCATGATGGAATGAGTCAAACAGTATAGGAACGCCTGTTATTTTGCTGATTTCCAGGCAATCCTTTAGAGAGTAGAGTTTGTGGTCGTTTTCAATCACCAGCCGTTTTTTTATTTTCGCGGGGAGCTTCTTGTACTCCTCAACAAACCTGCCCATTGCGCTCTCCTTGTCCCCGTAAACTCCCCCAACATGTATCTGCACTTTCGCGCTTTGGGGGAGGTCCATCAAATCCAAAACTGAGCATTGGTAATCCAATTCTGCGATGCTCCTTTCAACAATATCTTTTTTCAGTGCGTTGATTAAAACGAATTGGTCGGGATGCATGGAAATTCTCATTTTGTGTTTCTTTGCAAACTCGCCCACTTTTGCGAATTTCTTTTTGAAGTGCTTTTGCCAGTCAAATGTGCATACTGGATGCGAAGCGAATGGCACAATATCTGATGAGATGCGGAAAAAGAAAAAGCCGTGAGATAGGTTGTATTCAAGTATGTCCTGCACACAATTTATGTTGTTCCCCACTTTCTCAATAAGATTTTCGCGCGAATAATTGGCAAGCCTGAAAGTGGAGTTTGCCTTGCATTCCAAGGACCAGTTCAAGCATGGGTAGCCGAGCTTCATTGAAAAATATTG
>CAYTXD010000043.1:0-8082 GCA_964441305.1 Microcaldota archaeon | reverse complement strand
AAAAAGATCAAGAAAATACTAGGGGACGACTCCCACAAGGAGCCCTCCACAAAGCAGGTTCTTGTTGTGCGCGATGATTTGAAAATGGGCAAGGGAAAGCTCTGCGCCCAGGTTGCGCACGCATCCCTTGAGGCTTACAAGCGCGCAAAGGCGATGGACGAGGAGGTTGCCGCCCATTGGGAAGAGGAGGGCCAGAAGAAAATAGTCGTGCGCGTTGAGAACATGCAGGAAATGGTCGAGCTTTTTGAGAGTGCGAAGGGCGAAATTCCCTGCGCACTGATTAAGGATGCAGGCCACACCCAAATCCCCTCCGGAACAATAACTGTTCTTGGAATGGGCCCATGGTACGAATCCAAGCTGAACCAATATACGAAACTCTTAAAGCTTCTTTAGCCACTTGGCAAGAAGCTAGACAAACTGGAAAAGCCAATACTTCCTCCTTATTGTCTCTTCATTATCCTGCTTTTTATCTTCCTGCATCTCTGAAGCGCGGGCAAGTTCCATCTCAAGAACCCCCCCAACTGCAACTCCGTCCTCAACCAAAACATCAACAATTCCTGAAATGTCCTTTTCCTGCGTAAGTTTCATTTCCAAAACCTCTATCGCCTTTTCTGCATTCCCTGAATCATCAAGCTCAATATCAAGCTCAAAGGGCCATTTCTCCCCGAACCATTTCTCATAACGCCTAACCATCCCTCCCACTCTTTGTTTCTTTCTCTCAAAAAGTATCTCGGCAGAGCTTTTTTTGCTGTTTTCCTCAAGCAACTCTCCAAAAAACTCTCCCCTTCCCATTTTCCCTTTTTTTATCTTCTTGTATATCTCGGCTCCTATCCTCAAGGCAAGAGGGCGCAGGGGGTCTGAGGATATCCAATGGTTTTCGGAAAGCGCCTTTTCAATTTCATCAATTTCGACCCCTTTTCTCTCAAGTTTGAGGAGTATCTGCTTCATTTTTTTGCTTTCATACAAATATGCAACAGCTTTCTTCCTTAGGACTTTTATCAGAATTGGATTTATCTTTTCCATCCTCTCGATGTCATGCCTTCTGTGCAATCTTTCCTTGTATCTGCCCAGTTCATGCTCAAGCCGCTCCCTCCTCTTTACCTCGGTCCTTTCCATGCAAATCCTGTCCACTGCAACCCTGACCGGAAAAATTCCCTCAAAATCACTTTTCTCAGAATCAACAAGGCCCCTGTAAAGTGCAAGGAATTTCGATAGGGCTTCCCTCTCCCTGTGGCTTCCTTCAAAATCCATGAGTTCTTCGTATGCGTATTTCACGGAATGAATCCATACAAGGTTGGAAGCAATTTTTCCGCATTCCTCATGTATTTGCCCCTCATCCCATTTTTTATCAATTAGCAGCTCGTAAAATCTCTCTCCAACTGCACCTAAAACTGACTTTATCTCCTCTTCATTTTCCAAATTAATTTTTACTTTTGAGCTGAACGCACCGATAGTCGCCTCTGCACGGGAAAGTTCATCTCCGCAATTAATTTCTATTTTCGCAAGCCCTCTCACCGCCCTGGTGAGCATATAAAAAAACTCCTGAAGTTTTTTCCCGCAGGGAAAAACCTCATGCATATTCGCGTAAATCCTGGCTTTTTTGTTAAGCCCTTCCATGTACTGCTTTTTATGAATAGGTTTCATGCCTCCCGATGAGATATGCCTTTCCACATTTAATAAGTTATCTTTTATGGAATCATATGTTCAAATGCTTGCTCGATTTTATGCGCATACTACCCTGAAGGGGCATGCGGATAGAGCAACCAATGGGCGGCTTTTGCAGCTCAAGCCAAAAAGGGCCTGCCATTCAAGACGGGCATCCTGCACTACTCTTTCTCAAGAAGGGAGGGCACTTCACGGATGCTCTCCAGTATTTTTTTTGGCCTGCTCTCCCCTTCCGCATTTTCCGCCATTTCCCTTGTGGCATTTCCGGTAAGAACGCATGCAGTATTTGCCCCAAACCTGTTTCCGCATGCAATGTCCGTTTCCAGCCTGTCGCCAACAATAATCATTTCTTCAGGGGAGCACCCGCAGTCCTTTGCAATCATCTCAAGCAAATATGTATTCGGCTTTCCGAGCACAACATCCGGCTTCTTTCCCGCGGCAGTTTCAACGCTCGCAACCATCACCCCCGCGCCAGGAAGCTCTCCGTTTTCCATTGGAAAAGTCGCATCATCATTTGTTGCAATGAACTTTGCGCCATTTTCCTTTATCGCATTCATTGCCTTGCCTATTCTCTCGTATGAAATCTGCCTGTCAAGCCCCACTACGGCAAAATCAACATTCTCATCCTCCCGCACCCCAAAACCCTCAGCCTCAAACCATCTCTTCAAATCATCCGAGCCGACAACATATACGCTTCCTTTCCCGAAATTTTCCCTGAGGTACCTTACTGCCGCAAGCCCTGATGTGTAAATATCTTTTTCTTTTGCAGGAATCCCCATTCCCGCAAGCTTATCCACGTTGCTTCCCCTGGTTTTTGTTGAGTTGTTTGTAAGGTAAAAAACATCAGCGCCCATCGCCTTCATCCTTTCTATTGCTTCCGCCGCGCCTTCAATAACTGTTTTCCCGCGCCACACAACTCCATCCATATCCAGAACTACAGCTTTGTATCCCATGCATTTTTTCTCTTGCTTAATTTTATTAAGGTTTACTGGTTTTCTTAGTTTTACTGGTTTTACTTAGTTTTATTAAGGTTTACTGGCTTTAGCTAGCCATAAATACAAGGAGGGATGAGATGAGGGCCTTTGCTTTGCTTGCTGTTTTCGCGCTTCTGCTTTCCTGCACATTCGCGGATTTTACATTCTACAAAATGGTTGACGGAACCGGGGAGGACTATGAGGACGAGTACAACGAGTTTGACCGGCCGATAAGCATCTTTGTGAAAAATGGCACGCTTTTTGTTTCGGACACCGGAAATGACAGAGTATACGAGATGGATGGAAACGAGATTGGGAAAAAAATCGGCCCGTCTTCTGGAGTAAACAAGCTGACCGGCCAGCGCTCAATATGGATTGATGAAGAGGGAAGAATATTCATTGCAAACAAAGGGGAATCAAGGGTGCAGATTTACGAGGGAAGCAACATCAACATGGAAGGATACTCCGGAAGCTCGGGAGAGTTCCTCAACCCCTACGCGTTTGTCCCTTATGATGATGTTTACTATGTTCTTGATGGAAGCAATGACAGGATTTACTATTACGATACCTCTTTCAGGTACCAAGGGTATGCCGGAGAGCCGGGGAATTTCAACCTACAGTTCAGCAGGCCTTCAGACATGTGGGCAGCAAATGGCAAAATCTATGTTGCTGACACCTATAATGACAGAATACAAGTACTTACAACCGACTTTGAGTATGTTGACTCATTCGGAACCGGAAGGGGAGGGCTCAAGCTCTCCCAGCCCGAAGGCATTTACGTTGGCAGTGACAGGGTTTATGTTGCAGACACCGCAAACCACAGGATAGTGGTTTTCAGCATGAGCGGCTACCCTATAGAGACATTCGGCTCGCAGGGAGATGGAAATGATGAATTCGAGTCGCCGACAGACGTTTTTGTTGAAGGGGACAAAATGTACGTTGCGGATTCCTACAACGGAAGGGTAATGGAATACATAATCTCAAACCCCCCCTCTCCCGCAGGCCCTGAAGTGGAGGGGCTTGACGAAAAGCTTGAGGACCTGAACGATTCCATTGAGGATTTTGAAGAACTTTACGAAGAGGCGGAAAAGATAGGGGTAAACGCGACCCAGTCCGCCGACTATTATTACGGGCTCGCCCTCTCCAGCTATCAGCTTGGCGATTTCACCCAGTCAGAAACCTATGCAGTGGAGGGGCTGGTGGAAGCGGAGAATGATATGAGGGACCTTGAGAGAGCAATAAGGCGAAAGGTTCTGGCAAGAATAGGGGATGCAAGCAGGGACCTGCTTTCCCTTGAAAACAGGGCAGAAGCAATGGGAATCCAGCTCAACACCACCCTTTGGCAGAGCTTCCTTGATGATGCAGACGAGCAGATTGAAGATGAGGACTATGAGGATGCAGTAAGCTCGGTTCTTTCTGCAGAAGAAGAATTCGCGTCACTCCGAGCTTCCCTGGAGAGCTCAAGGGAGGATGTGGAGAGCGAGATTGCAGATGTTTCATCCGAAATTGGCGATGCGGAGGCAAGATTGGAAACAATTGAGTACAATGCGGAAGAGTATAATGTTGAAATAAGCATCCTGAAGGCAGACACGTTTATTGAAAAGGCACACAACGAACTTGAGGCATACGAGTTCGAGTCGGCAAGGGAAGCGCTTGATGACGCTGATGCCGAAATGGACAAGCTTGAGTCCTCAGTAAGCGCAAAGCAGCAGGAAGTGGCGGGCGCGCTTGCTGAAATACAGGCTTCGGAGCAGGCGGTTCTTGAGATAAAGAATTCAGGTTTTCTTTTAACCCCTGATGTTTCCCAGGCGGAGCAGATGATAGCAGAGGCCGAAGAGCTTGCATACTCCTCGCCCGCAAATGCCACTGCAAAAGCGCAGGCAGCTGTTGAGAGCGCAGAGGCGGCGAGAAGCGCGGTGTGGGGCATGATCGGGGGAAGCATTGTCATCATTCTTGTAGTCATGCTTGTCGGCATTGCGGCAGTCGTTTTTGTAGGGAAAATGCTTCTGGACAGGAGGAAAAAAGGCCTTTAGGATGGAGCTGGACAGGAAAGCCGCAGTGCAGGGGGTAAAAGTTGTATTTTCCCTCGGGGGAATAGTGATAGGCGCATTTGGAATAATTGCCACAATAATTGCATATTTGCTTCTCTCCTCCGCACTTTCGGATACCGAAACCCTTCTTCTTGACCAGTATGGCAGCACAATTCTCGTAGTGGAGGATGTTGAGAAGACGCTTGGAAGCGCCTCCGATTCATTTGAATCCATACCTGCGGCAACATCTGAAATTTCCACTTCGATTGGAAGCTATGCCAACAGCACCAAAAAGGCAGGTGAAACTCTTGTTGAGCTTGGCGACTCTTTTGAGGCGATTTCCGCCATAATGCCCACATCTGCGCCCGAATCCCTTCGTGAAACAGGCCAGGGGCTTATCCAATCCTCTGAATCCCTTTCCAACGCTTCCTCTGAGATAAGCGGCCTTTCGGAAGGGGTGCTTCAGGTAAGCAGTGACTTGAAAAAAACAAAAAGCGACATTGCGGAGCTGAAAAACAGCCTTTCTGAAGCCAGGAGGAAGATAACGTCCATTTTTGATTTGCTTGGCTATTCCCTTATCATATTCTCGGCAATACTCATCCTGTTCTTCCTCGCGCTTATCTCCTATTCCATACCAACCGCCCTTTGAATGGGAAAGTGATTTATACTTATTCCCATTTTAACTAAAACTATGACATACTCGAAATTGAAATTTCTGGCACTTTTCGCACTGGCGGCAACCTTTTTTATTGCCGGCTGCCCTAGCGGGGGATGCACAACCGACGAGGACTGCAAGTCGTGGGAATACTGCGATGCGGAAGAGGGGAAATGCGTTCTGAAGGAGGACCACTGCGACTCCGACGCGGACTGCGAGGATGAATTCATGGAATGCGGTGAGGAGCACCAATGTGTTTACCTTGAGGGCAGGTGCAGGTTGAACGAGCACTGCGAGGAATGGCAGGTCTGCAGTGCTGCCACAAATAAGTGCAAGCCGAAAGTCGGCTATTGCGCTGACGACTCTCACTGCGACACTTCATTCGAGAAATGCTCTGAGGAGCTTCACCAGTGCGTTCCCCAGAAGGGTTACTGCTATGACCAATATGACTGCGAGGCATGGGAGCTTTGCGATTTGGACACCAATAACTGCTACCCGCTTGAGGGAAGGTGCAACATAAACAACGACTGCGACGGATGGGAGAGATGCGATGATGAAACCCACAACTGTGTGGTTAGGGTGGGATTTTGCAACAATGATTTGGACTGCGAGGAGTGGCAGTCCTGCAACCCATCTGTCCACAGGTGCGAAACAAGCCCGTCAAACTGCAACCTTGACTCCGACTGCAGTTCATGGGAACTCTGCAACCCGGAAACGCACGAGTGCGAGCCGAAAAGGGGCTTCTGCGGGGATTACAGGGACTGCGATGAATGGGAAACATGCGTTATAGCAACGCACAAGTGCGAGCCGCTTGCGGGAATGTGCGGGGACAATGATGACTGCTCGGCATGGCAGTACTGCGATTTGAACGACCACACCTGCAAGACAAAGGCGGGCTACTGCGGCTCAAACAGCGACTGCGGCACAAACCAGGTGTGCCAGCTGGACCCGAGCAAGCCGAACCTTTACAGGTGCGTTGTAATCGCTTGCAGCTCTGACGCGGACTGCCCGGGCTCAACCTGCAACCCTGAAACAAACAGGTGCAGGTAGGAAAGGAGATGGATCCCAATGGCTGCATCGGCCGCCCCAAAGATAAACATACAGGCAACTGCAAACTCGCTCTCCACAAAGGGAGAGGAATTCAGGATTAAGCCGTTGGTAAGCACCCTTCACGAAGACATTAGGCATTTTTCTCCCCTACTCGGCGAGAAAATGGGAAACATCCCGATTCCGGAGAAAATAAATATCCTGCTTCTTGACGAGAATGAGTCAGTTGAATTATCCAAATCCAGGCACAAAAATGCAGACGGAATCGGATGCTGCTTTTTTCCTGAAGACCAGACTATTGCGATAAACCTCCAGGCAAAGCTTGATGAAGATCCGTTGTTGGTGCTGTCGCCTGATTTTGACGGACCGAAATCTATTTTCGAGGAATCTGAAAAGCGATTGAATTATTCGGTTCTCCGATCTATAATGCACGAGATGGCTCACCTTTTCCATTTGAATTACAACCCTGAACTTTTCATAAGGATGATGGGATGGAATAAAAGAAAACCACTCCTACCTTCCAGAATGCTTTCCCAGGTGATAAAATGCCATAAGGACCTTGTGCTTACTGAGGGAATTGCCTGCTGGACCGTGAAGAGCATGGGCTCAGAGATTTGCAACCGCTTCAGGAGTGCCCAAGAGGTCCCGTGGTTTGCAGACCCTGGTTTGAAGTTGAAAGTTAAAGTGTTGCTTGGCGCCGAGAGCGCGCATAAACTGGGGCACTGGTTCATGAATTGTATCGAGGAGATTTCAAAAGAAAACCCCGCAAAAATGGTCATGGACAGCCCCCCAAAAACTATTGCCTGCCTTTTTGAGCCAAAAATTTACGCAAAATCAAGGGAACTTAGGATGTTGTTGGCGCGCCCTTGATGCAAGTGATGCAATGGTAAAGTTCTTGCAATCAGGCTCAAGAAACTTCCAAGAAATAAACAGAATGGAAACCAAGAGCATACTGGACAAGCCGCAAGTACGGAGATTTATCGAAATTGAAATTTAATCAGGCTCCAAGTACCAATCACTCCAAGCCCTTCAAAAAATCCTTGTAAATTTCCCTCTTTTCCATGCTCTCCTCGCTCTTTTCCCGCTGGCTTTCTGTTTCCAGCGCCTTCTGCGCGTATAACTTCGCCTCCCCATTTTCTCCCAGCTTGTAATGGCAAAGCGCAAGGTTGTAGAAAATTGTACTATCCTTAACCCCCTTCCCGGGAGGTTTCTGCTTGAACTCAATTAGCATGTTGAACATGTCAATCGCTTTGCTGTACTTTCCCTGGTTTGCAGTTTCATATGCTATCCTTATTCCCTTTCTGTAAATGCGGTATGCATTGCCCCTGTACTTTTTCAGCTCCTCCTCATTTTCCGCAAGCGTGAATGCCTTTCCCATATGCTCCACTGCGCCGTTGATGTTTCTTTCATTTATGTAGCATGATGCAACCTTGTTGTGCGTTTCTCCCTCTTCAGGGTGCTTCTTAAGCTGCTCAAGGTAAATCTCCCTTGCCTTGGCGTAATCTCCCTTCTCAATATACTCTTCCGCTTTGCCCAGCTGAAGCAAGTAACTCTTGTCAGAATCGTAAATAATAGAGCCGTTAGCCCCCCTTATCTTCTCAACATCTTCAGGCCTGATTTCGGATGTGCTCCCGCCAAAAAATTTCTTTTCCTTCTCAACCAGCAAGTTCCCATTATCCATTATCCCTTTGAATTTCCTGTGCTCAAGCCC
>CAYTXD010000042.1:0-8091 GCA_964441305.1 Microcaldota archaeon | reverse complement strand
GAAAAACCCATCGATATCATTTGCTTCCTCATTCTGGAAATGCACTCGCCGGTCCATTCAACACACTTTTCGCGGAATTCCTTGGGAGGTAGGCGGCCGTGCTTTTTCTCAACTCTCACTTCCGTCGGGAACCCCTGGCAGTCCCATCCCTGAGGATAGTAAACATTGAAGCCGCGCATCCTCTTGTATCGCGCCGCAAAGTCAAAGTAGGAGTAGGATAAAATGTGGCCCATGTGCAAGTCGCCGGAGGTGAAGGGGGGCGGCGTGTCTATGGAGTAGACGGGACTTTCAGTATCTTTTTCATTGAAAGTGTAGATGCTTTCCTTTTCCCAAAACTCCTGCCACTTTTTCTCAATATCCGTTCCATATCTTTTTGCAAGCATAAAAACTCCCATAGGAATGGTTTGTGAATGTTTAAAATATTCGCTGTCAAAAAATGAGAGTTTTACTGAGATAGACATTAGTTAACACAAATCGCAATGTTTATTAATTTAGAATACTAGAATATAGCATGCGGGGGCGGTTTAAACAATTATTTTTAGTGCTTCTGGCATTCTCCATGCTTGCCACTCTTTCTAGTGCTATTAATGAATACGCTACAGCTTCAGGCACATTGATACGGGCGGGGCAGGACGGGAATAAGGTTGTTGCGACCCTTTTCAAGGAGGAGCTTACCGGCCAGCAGGAGCAGTCCACAGAGGATATGGATGAGGCGGTGGAGGATATACAGGACCCTCTTGAATGGGGGGGCCTTCCGCAGGATACTGGGAGTTACAAGGCGGTCCAAGTGGGAAGCGGGCATAAAATTAATTTTTACCTTGGGCCTGAAAGCAATACTGATTTGAGATGCAGTGAGAATACAGATGACACTGGAACTGTCACCTGCCAAGGCACGCTTTTCGAGCCATTGACTGAAACAGACCCTGACTGGGGAAAGTGCAAGCAGATAACAATTGTTTACGAAGGAGGGTTTGCGGATGATGGAAAAAGGCTTGAGCCGTCCAGCAAATTATACACGTACTGCCCCTTCCACAGCGCGACAATACAGACGTTCGGAAATGCGATGGTAAGCTTTATCGAAAGGGATGACAATGCGATGAAGTGCATACCTATTGTGCTGATAATGGGCATACTGGTTGCAACAATGTATTATGCGGGCAGGGACCCCCTTTCAATGTTCGACATCAGCGCGCCAAAGCTCCCGAAAGGAAAGAAGAAGAGGATGGGAAAGACGATGATACAGAGCGATTTTGCCTTCCTCAGGGGCCAGTACAAGCTTAGAGAAAATATGCTTAATTGGAGGATAAATCATGCGACCAGGGGGCTGGGGAAGGAGGCGAAAAAAAATATCGGAAAGCTGAGCAAAAAGGGAAAGATTAGCGAGAAGGAGCTGAGCGCCCTGCTTGATTACATAATGAAAAAGAAATTCGTAAAGTCGGAAGACAGGGCGATGGCGATAAAGGCATTTCTTGGCGGGGTTTACGACAAGGATGAGATTACCAGAATAATGAAGGGCGGCAGAAGAGAGGGAAGCTATTGGGAGGGGTATGAGGAAGGGGAACTGATGTCCAGAAACCTGTCAAAAAAGGCGAAGAGGTATATGCGCCAATTGATGGGAACGGAAAAGGAGAATATCCATGAGGGGTATGCGGGCCTTTTCAGGCAGAAGGAAATTAACAAGGATGCAAGGGAACAGCTCGACAAAGTTCTGGGAAGGGACAACAAATTGGGAAAGATACCTTTGGTTGGCGGTGTTTTCGGCCTCCTAAAGAGGCAAGCCACTGTTTCCAAAAACGCTGCAAGGGCCGCGCTTGTTGAATCCGGAATAATGGGTGGCATTGGAAAGGGGCTGGAAAAGGTAAAGATAAAGCCGATACACCGGCTAGGCGAGAGGATATCCGAAAGCAACAGGAAGGTAAAGAAAGTGGGAGGGGAGATTTCCAGGATATTGAACCCGCATGAGGAGATGTCAACCCTGAAAGACAAGTACTTGGACTCCATAAGAAAGGAGTTGATTGCAAGAATGGTAAGGGAGATCTCCGGCGCGGGTAAAGATGCGGAGGATGAGCTCATAAGGATGTTCAAGGACGGGAAGTATAAACTGGTGCGCAAGGGGGACGCATCCTCCGAGAAGCTGGAGGAGGCGGAGAGGGTTTATGAACATATGAGGAAGCTTTCCAGGTCCGGAAAGATAAGCCGCCAGGAGCTTGCAAAATTCAGGACCGCACTTGACAAGGTCAAGAGGATAGCGGAAGACAGGGGTGCGAATGACGCTTCAAAGGCGGTGCAGCTTGCAAAGCTGGTGGAAGAGAACAGCTTTTTCCACAGAAGGAGGGGAAAGGAAGGGGAAACCGGAAAAGAGGAGGTTGCTGAAAGGGTCAAAGAGGGAAAGAATATACTAACTGAAAGAAAGTATGCTGAAAAGCTGGATAATGTTCTGCAAAGCATTAGGCAGAGGGACGCGGCAGTGAGGAAGATAGCCGAAAAGTTCGCTCCTGAAATTGCGGGAGAAGATGTAAAGAAAATTATGAAAGAACTCAGGAATAGGGGGTATGGAGATTTGGTGAACGACTTAATGGGGGACGTTCAAAGAAGAATAGACAAGGAGAATCCGAGATGGAGCAACGCGGAAAAGGATGCTAAAAAGGTGGTAGAAAAGATTGAGGGTGATGCGAAAACTTTCGGAATGAAGGAAAGGGCATTTGGAAGCCATAGAGTTAAGGGGGGAGAGGGGGAGCTTTCTTCCGAGGACCTGATAGTTCTTGAGAGCATAAAGGGAAAGATACGCCTTGAGGGGGCGGATTTCTCGGATTACAATTCGCGCCTGAAATGGCTGGATGAGGCGAGGATGGAGCTTATGAACAGGTATTACAAGGACCCTGCGACTGGGGAGTTGAAGCCAATATTGAATGCAGATGGGACATTGAATACAAAGAAGCTAACATACTCAATGCTGCAGCAGGCGCAGAAAGTCGAGAAGGAGAGGTTTCAAAAGGAGATGAAGGAGGCGGAGAGGCAGGCTGGCGGAGATGCTGAAAAACTGAAGGAGCTGCAGACACAGGTAAGGAAGAGAAATCAAACTGCAGGAGTTTGGATTTCCACTCCGGATGGTGTAAGCACGCCTTTTGTCAAGGGAAGGGGAATGAGTGACAACGATTCCATACTTAACGGCAGGATGATGGTAAACATAGACGGCAGGTGGGACAGATTCGTATCGCAGAGTGGGGATATGGTATTTGACAAGGGCGCGCAGAAGCAGGCGCTTTCCCTTCTAAAAAATGGGGTGGCAAGCGCGAATGTAGATGTTAAGCAGGCGATTCAGAGAGGGGTGCTTAGGGTGAAGCCGGGCACGGAAAAAAGCCCGGAACTGCAGATAAGGAGGAAGGGAAAGTGGGAGGAATACAGCGTTCCTGCCCCTGGCACCAGAGACCTCAGCCGGCAGGATGAGATGTTGAGGAAAAAGGGCCTGTTGAATGTGAGGGTAAATGTTGAGAAGGCAATTGACGGGGGATATTTGCAGATAAGGGAAAAGCTTGAGCCGCATGGGAAACTGGAATGGGACAGGAAAAAGTCCTTCGGTGAAAATGTAATGGACAATTTAAGCGGCAGAAATATACAGGGATTGTTGCACAGGGCGTATACTCCTGCGATAAGCTTTGCTGAAAGGATGGCAATGTCAACCTCGGGGGAAACATTCAGGGATGTTGACAAGATGCATGCCCTTATGGAGCTGAACAGGAATACTGCAGTAAGAAGCGCGAAAAGAAACAGGGAATCCTTATTTGATGAACAGTTCGGGAAATGGATGGACGACTACAAGAAGGAGGGGGAAAAGCTGAAGGCGCTTACAATAGCCACAAGAACGGATAATGTGGATGACTTGAAAGGCGAGATTGATATTGTCAAGAATGTTTTGGGGAAGGAGTATTCCGGCGCAGGGTCGCTTACAAGAAGCGATATGAGAATTATAAAGGAGGAGATAAAGAAAGTCAGGGATAACAGGAAAGACATAAGAAAGTTCATCAATGCGGGAGTTAAGAAAGACACAATGCTCAAATCTGCAGTTACGTTGGAAAGGCAGACAAATTTCATGAACACTGCAGTAACGGACATTGCGATGAGAGAATGGGCTGCAGCACATTCAGGATACGGGTTCAGCCCAATTCTTTACGGAATATACCATTTGGGAGGAATGGGAAGGCCGAGCCCGTTCAAAACAATGGCTTCAGCATGGAGTTCAATGGCAGGGTATACAGGGGTTGCGGGCTCCCAATTCTTTACAGGGGGCGCGGGGAGAAGGTTTCTGGATGCGGGTGCAAAAGCTTCTGCCTTAGGCCAGTACCCAGGATGGAGAGGGGCAACAATGGTCGGAAGAAGGGCAAGGGGGGCTCAGATGATGGAGCTTGGAATGCCCAATGAGTGGGATTTGAATGTAACAGGAAGAAGAAAAACATGGGAGGCAGTACGCTCCCTTTTCAAGCCGGAAGTTTCCATGGACGCGAAAACAATACCCATTTACAGGAGGCCTTTTGCTGAAAGGGTTTCAACAGTATGGGAGTACAGGGATGGGAAAAGACAGCTGAAGTCATCAAATATAGTTGATCCAATGTTCTCAAGGGAGCAGTACGGAGCGGGCAAAGTTCAATATTACAAAACCCCCCATAAAAAGGCAGGAGTTCCGCTTGCAACAGAAGGGGGAACTTATCTGTTTGGACGGTTTAACCTCCAGAAAACTCCATTCGTAGGGCAAAAACTTTTCAAGCCAGGTAAGTTTGTTGAGGAGGGAAGGACAGGAGAGGAGTATATTGCAGGGGGAGGCAGGCCTAGAAGGTTTATTGATTACATGGAAATGTACAAGAATGTTGAAACTGCAAATACTCCAAAAGTGTGGTACATGGGAAAATATGGGAGGGAGATGCTTCCAAGATATGGAATACAGCTTAATAGGGATATGCCCCATATACTTTCCGAGCACGACAGGGGAATCGCGCACGAGGATATTTGGAGAAGGGCGGCGCCTGGGGTGCAGGGAGGTTACGGGGACCTTGCAACAAGGAACATGAGGGGGCAGAGAAGAAGGGCGGAGGACATTTTGATTTCCAGGGAGGCGGAATTCAGGGCATACAGCCCGCTGCAGTTCTGGACAGGTGCATTTGGAACCCCTCTTCTGCTGGGGAAGACAATTGGAACCGGAATTTACGGAAAGATTAAAGGGGCTCCGCAAACATATGGGAAGGCAGTTTCACACATAAGGAACAGGCAGACAACAGAGCTTGCCGGCTATGACCAGACAGGGAAGGCACAATTTGCACCCGCGATGGGGCAAAGGGATATGGCAAGAGAGTATAGGAGGGAGATGCTGGAGGCGCAGAAAGCGGTTTCCAAGAAGGGGCTTGACCCGTTCAGAACTAATATATGGGGGACTCACAGGCCATGGAAGCATACATGGGTTACCTGCACATGCGGAGCAACCATGCCCAAGGGGGGAAGGTGCCCGAACTGCCACAGCGTGGACCACAGGAACACATGGGAGACATGCTCTCAGTGCGGAAGCCATAAAGTCAGGGGAAAAAAATGCCCAAAATGTGGGAGAATGGTTTCATCATAAATATATTTCAAGGTGGAAAAGTGGAAGGAAAAAATGTATTGGTTTTCGGAATCGCAATAATGATTTTTGCATTTTCAACAGGTTGCTTCACAACAGATGATTCAAACATGCCCGATTTCAGCGACCAGGATTTTATAGATTCCCATACATTCAGCTTAACTGATGATTATGATTCCATATGCAACGAATCTGCAACCTGCGTGTGCATGCTGTGCAAGAACGTAACCCCTGCGATATATGATATTCGGAGGCTTTTCGGAACCGACTACCCGCTCACAGGGGGAAAATGCTGGTTTGAAAGGGATTGCGACGAGCTTTTCCTGAGGCAATTGTTCAATGAAACTGCAAATGACAAAAACGAGGAATACATGAAGTTCTTCATGTACGGTGCTGGAAGGGATTTCGATGAGTTCACATTGGCAAACTCCTACTGCGGAAACAGCTTCAAGATTGCGACAAAATGGCTGAAGGGAGAAGAGGGAAAAGCACCCCCGGTTCCAAGCACTGGGGTTGCGGAATGCCTTCTCGGGTTTGAAGTTATTCCGATATACCTTTACTACACTGGAGGGGAAAACATAAGCATCGAAAGGTCGGAGGAGATTGGGGAGAAGCTGAAATCGCTGGACAGCCCGGTAATGGTTACTTCGGAAGTGAATTTTGACAGTGGAAACGATGAGGAAGTGCGGGAGGTTGCGGAGCAGGTTATTGCGCTCAAGGAATCATGCGGGGAGAAATGTTTTGTGATACTTGCCCCCAAGTGGAATGACATGGAAGGGGTGAAGAATGTTTTTGAATATAACTTTGAGAAAGTCAATGAATCCGTGGATATAATAGGGCAGGGAGTGATTGCAAACCAGCAGATTGATTCGTGCAGTTATAACGAGATATTTATTGAGGGCACCAATTTCTCAAAGAACGCGCTTCATGATTTTGGCAAGCCCACCATTTGGCTTTATGTTGGAATAAGCCCCGGGAACGACAGCGCGAATCCGCCATGTGAATGGACTAACGAAAGCGTTAGTGACGCAGTGGGAAGCATTTACCAAAAGGCGCAGGGGCTTTCAAGCACAGGAATAATCGGCATGTCGTATTATGAGCTTATGGATACCGGTGAGGATCCGCTTCCATGCACAGGTGCGTGCGATTTCGGGCTTATGAACGGCAGCGGGGAGCCGAAGGGCAGGATATTTAATGAATTCTTTTACCAGTGCCAGAGGCAGATGGGGGTCACCGCACTGAACCAGTACCTTCAGTCCGCAATACTCTTCCCTTCCAACGGATACAAGGCGTGCAGCGGAACCAGTCTCGGAATAGGGGCGCTTGACACCTCCCTCAACCTGCAGGGGGAGGAGCAGGAAAGGGGGGAGATTGGGCAGGCCCAGGTTATCAATTGCGTTGACTGCCTTGTTGATGATGTTGATATTCCTGAGAAATTCCTTAATGAGAATTTGGATGTCCAGCTTGATGCTAGGCAGGCATGCGACCCGGTGCCGGAAATTGAGAAATGGGCGGCGGAAACAGGCACAGACCCTTTCCTGATGAAAGCCATTTCTATACAGGAGGATTACAACCCTTACGCGGTAACATGCTCGGACAGCTCTTTCGCGTGCGAGGGAGGCGGATGCCTTTCAACCAGCCAAACTGCAGGCGCGGATGGATGGGAAGAAGGGGAGGAATACTTTGAAAATAGCAAGTATGGCTGCGACGGCAATGCGGAATGCGGGTGCGGGCTGATGCTGAGCCCAAATGTTTACGGAAGTTGCCAGAACTGCGGGAGTCCGTACAACCCGTTTGACCCTGATGATTCGGCATGCTGCGGAGCGCGGAAGCTGGCGGATAATCTGGAGTGGGCAAATAATATTGTTAATAGTGAATACAGGCAGGAGTTTCCGGTTTTAAGGGAAAGGAAATGGTATGAAATAAGCATCGCGCTTTACGCGTACAGGATGGGCAAATCCAGGACTGGGACGCTGCTGGAAAGGTGGAAAAACCAGATAAACAATGACGATGGCGAGGCGGATTTCATCATATACGCAAAAAAGGAGGGGTATTATTACGCTCCAACCGCAATGAGTTACTACATTGCGCTTCTGACAACGTGCTCGAATACTTGCGTGGCTGACCTTGAGATGGTTTCCCCCGAGCTCCCGCCGGTATGCCCGTATTTGGGAAATACTGCCGATTGCGATATTATGGGAAGCCCGATGAACCGGGCATCCTGCAGCTGCAATGACGAACAGTGCGGAGGGGGTTTCTGCGCCCCGAGGGACCACTGCTGGGGCTCGTCATCAGTATATTACCATAGGGGGGAAGACATTATTCCTGCGGATGGGGATGGACGGGTTCTGGCAGTTCAGTATGGAGAGGTGGTGCAGGCAGCATACACTTCAGGAGGATACGGAAAGAAAGTTGTTGTTAAAGGAAGCGGAGGATGCCACACATTGTACGGGCACCTGAGCAGGATAGATGTTGATGTTGGGGAT
>CAYTXD010000041.1:0-8363 GCA_964441305.1 Microcaldota archaeon | reverse complement strand
AAGCGGAATTATATAAACAAAGTTGTAAAGCGCCAAGTACATGTAATACTCCAGCGTTGGCAGATTGTTCAGTGTAAGCGCCCTTGTAAACACCATGGGAAACCCCGCAGTGCATAAAAGCTCATATGTGTTTGCCGCAACCGCAAGAACAGCAGTCCCGAACATCATTGAAGCCAGCGAAGAAGATTTTAGTATATTTCTCATTTTCTCAAAGAGCTTTGGCTTTGCGCTTTCAGGTATAACAAGCGATATGCCCTGCTCAAAGAAGAAAAAGTCCTTTATGTTTATTGCCGCAACTACTAAGGCCACAATTGCCGCAACAGTGGTTATTATTGCCAGCTGGCCCACAAGCATGAAAAAATTCAGCCATGCGGACATGAAAAGGAAATACATGAAGCCAGAAGCGAAAATGAACGTTCCGCCTATCAAAAGCATTCTCTTTTTGGAACCTGCATATCCCATAAGGCTCAGAAGGAAAAACAGGACGAAAAAAGCGCAGGGGTTAAAGCTGTCAAGCCCTCCCAAAACAACCGCTAGCATTGGAAGAGACAGCTTGGAAACATCCATGCTGCCGATAAACGGAATATCGACTGTCGATTCCTTTGATTCCAGCGTAACATCGCCCGGCTGCGCAGGATAGGGGGTAATCGCATGTATGTTTTGAGCAGGGCAAACGCAGGAGGTTTCCAGGCACCGCAATATTTCGCTTTCAATATTTTCTTTTATTGCCTTTTCACCTGCAATATACCTGTCCCCGATGAAAAGTATTGGATATCCGGGGCTGTCCACGCCATACCTTTCTTTGAATTGTTGATACAATTCCTCTTCCGAAATAGCATCATGCTTTGTGAGTTCGATGTTGTAGTTTTTTGATATGTTTTCCAAGTATGAAAGCGTGCCCATGCATTGCTCGCATTCTTGTATTACAAAAAGATGGATGCAGACTGGATTTGAAGAGGAAGTTGTTTCAGGAGGCTGGATGACTTCAATTGATTGGTTGGTTTCTTCAGGAGGCTGGATGACTTCAATTGATTGATTGGTTTCTGGAGGAATCTCAGATTGGTTTGCAGTTTGAGGTGGCGGAGCTGTCTGGGGCCTGTCCGATGCATCCAGCTTGTCAATTGGGTTTTCGCATCCCTTTTCCTCGCAGGACACGATTGTCTGCTCCATCTGGCTGGCCATTTCCTCGGAATAGCCCACCCAAACTTTATCATCAATAAACGTGGTAGGGACTCCTGATGCCGGAACTCCGTATGCTGCAGCCATTTTTCTGAACAGGTCTAAATTATCCTGATTATAATATATCTCCTTGGAATTCAGTTCAATATTGTATTTCTGCTGCATCTCTTCAAGAAAAGGTTTTTCATGGGCGCAATGCGGGCAGCCGTCGCCCCAGAAAAAGTAAACCTGAACCTTGTTTTGCTGTTCCGCGGCATAAGTTACATTAAGCACTAAAAACAGGCACAGGAGTGAAGCGAGCAGCATTCTTTTCAATTCCATCTTTTCAATTTTCATCTAATCACCTATGTACCATATTGATTGAAGCAAAACTATCGAACGCACCCGCAATCTTCATTATTTTGCTTCTTGCCAAACTTTGCCTCAAGCTCTTTTCTGACATTCGCAAGAACCTTGTGCTCAACAATCGCTTTTCTTATCGCTTCCTTTGGAGGGAATGATATTGCGTCCTTAAGGCAGGTATTTGAGCAGGTAACGCATCCTGCAAGGCAGTTTTCCGGCTTTGAGACAACCGGCTTGTCCAGGCCAAAATCCCAGCTGTAAACTCCCCTGCCGCATCCCGCCGCGCACATGCCGCAGCCGATGCATTTCTCATAATCCACTTCAGGATTCCATTTTATCTTTTCCCTTGGAACTCCGTGCCATTCGGAAAATTTCTTGTCCGCTTTCTTTTCTTCTTCATCCATATTTCCACCTCATATAAAATCGCTCGCCCTGGTTGCACTTGATTCGCTGACCAGATTTACAGTTATGCTTGAATTGGCAACAATCACATCATCAACAAACACCTGTGCGTTAATTTCATAAGGGCCAGGGTAAACCCCCCCGCATCCTGAAGTGCAGTATGGGGCAGTTTCCGTGAAATTTATGCTATTGGTTCCGAAATCAAGAGCCGCAGTTTTTGTGTCATCAACATAAGCGCGCCGATACGGCTTTATCCCATGAATGCTTATGCTGGCATTTTCAACTGCAGCTGAACTGTTTATGACAATTGAGAAAACCATCTTATCGCTTGAGCCATAAACCTGTTCATCTGAAGTGAAGGAAACAATTGAAACTGCAAGCGGTTCTTCAATATTTTGGGCATCCGGCTGTTCGTCTGTTGCATTTGGCTCTGCTTCAGGACCGCTGCCCGCATCATCTACATCTTCATCTGACTGCCCGCCTGACTGAAGGTCTGGAGATATTTCATTTGTCGCGCCGCTTGTTTCGGGGGCGGCGCTTCCGTTATCCTGTTCCGCCTGTGCGCACCCTCCCAACAAAAATACAATGGCAAGAACCGGCAGGAAAATCATTTGAGCCTTTTTAAGAATAATTCTCATAATTGCACCTTATTTCATATTCGTGTTTTTTCTTCCGGGTTGCATTCCGCAGCACTCTTTTTTCAATATCTTCCCTTTTGGATTTCCAAGCGCCTTGAATATGTCGCAGACCCGCAAATCAACTATCTCGTAAAAGATTCGCTTTCCTTCCCTATGCGATTTTATGATGCCCCAATTCTCAAGATTCCCCAAATGGATTGAAACGGTGGGCTGGGATTTTTTAACCTGGGGAAATATCTCGCAAACGCATTTTCTGCCTTCAAGGAGAAACTCGATTATCTGAAAGCGCGTTCCGTCTGAAAGTGCTTTAAGTATCATCAGCGAATCCGTATTGTTGCCCATAAACATATTTATGTCCGTAAATATTAAAAAGGTTTGGAGTTACATATATTTCTAACAAAATTATTAACTTATGTAAGAGGTGCTTTTATGAAAATTGAGATATTGGGAACCGGATGCTCGAAGTGCAAAACACTTGAGGAAAATGCAAAGAAAGCAGTTTCGGAGTCGGGAGCAGATGCGGAAGTGCTGAAGGTGACAGACATTGCAAAAATAGTTGAGTACGGAGTGATGTCAACTCCTGCAATAGCAATAGACGGAAAAGTTAAGGCATCCGGGAGAATTCCAGAAGTGAAGGAAATAATCGGATGGTTGAGCGAGTGAATTGAAATTGAATTAGAGCGATCTTAATAGCAAATGGACGTGATAAATACGGTAGACATATTTCTTCCCATTCAATGGTTTGCAGATGCAGTAACATACGATATGCTTGGGATAGCAAGCGGCAGTTACCTTGGCGATGCAGTCAATTTTTTCATCTATGATATGATAAAGATTGGTTTGCTGTTGCTGGTCATCAACTATGTCATGGCAATTACAAGATATTACTTTCCAATGGAAAAGGCGAGGGATATTCTTGCAAAAAGGAGATGGTTCGGGCTTGATTACCTTTTTGCGGCAGTCCTCGGGGTAGTGACTCCCTTCTGTTCGTGCTCTTCAATTCCGCTTTTCATAGGGTTTATGCGCGTCCGAATACCATTGGGTGTTACGTTTGCATTCCTTATCTCCTCTCCCTTGATTAATGAGGCATCGCTATACCTATTTCCTGCAATTTTCGGCTTAAAGGTAACCTTGCTTTACAACGTTCTGGGGGTTGTCCTTGCGATGGTTGGCGGCTTCCTGATTCAGAAAATGAATCTTGAGAAATATATTGAGCAGAGCTTTCTTAATGCCCCAAATGTCAATGGGGCTGCGAATACAGAAGATAATGGCAAGAAACCTAAGCTGAAAGAGCTTATGAAATACTGGTGGGCAGACGGATGGTTGATAACAAGGCAGGTTCTGCCATATGTAGTAATCGGAGTCGGAATTGGAGCAGTAATTCACGGGTTTGTTCCTGCAAGCTTGGTGGAGGAATACCTGTCGGCAAAAACCTGGTGGTCTGTCCCAATTGCAGTAATTGTCGGAGCGCCGCTTTATGCAAATTCAATAGGAGTGGTTCCGGTAATTGAAGCCCTTGCAATTAAGGGAGTGCCGTTGGGAAACCTACTCGCATTTATGACTGCAGTTGTGGCAGTGTCGCTTCCCGAAATCATAATTTTGAATAAAATATTGAAGTGGAGGCTGTTGACGGCATTTCTCGCAGTCACATTGATAGCTGCAATGGTGATCGGATATGTGTTCAATGCGATTATGTGGATTTAGGATGATACCATGGAAATGAATTGTTTCAAAATCGATGAATTTAGGGTGACACTATGAAAATGGATTATTTAAAAATCGGATTTGTCATCTGCATGTTCCTGCTGTTTTTTGGATGCGCAGGAAACTCCCAAAACGCCAATGAACTGCAGTCTGGCCAAAACCAGATTTCTGATGCAGAAGTTGTTGCAGAAAGCAATAGTTTAGAGAATAATGGGGATTTGGTTCCTGAGCCCAATTCAAAACAAGAGTCGGAATCGGCTGAAGAAAGTGAAGAATCCGGAGTCGAACGCATTGAGATAATTCATTTCCACGGAACCAACCAATGCTATTCATGCATAATGGTTGGAGACTATGCAGAGGAAACGGTCAACACATATTTTGCTGGTGAGCTGAAAAGCGGCAAAATAACTTTTTCGCACATAAACGGAGAGTTGCAGGAAAACAGGGAGATTACAATGAAATACGGGGCAACCGGCTCGTCGCTATGGATAGGAGTTTATGATGATAAAGGTTTTCACAAGGAGCAGAATATTCAGGTATGGTACAAGATAAACAACAAGGAGGAGTATATGGCGTACCTGAAAGGAGCCATACAAAAAAGGTTGGAAGGAGATTACAGTTGATAGATTTGATGCAGTTTATGGAGGCCATGGGTTCAAGCGAGATAGCACTCATAGCTGCATTTTTCATAGGGCTGATGATGGCGATAAGCCCTTGCCCGATGGCTACGAATATTGCTGCAATTGCATACGTTTCCAAAAAGCTTGACAAGAAAAAAACATTCAGGGTGGGCCTGGCTTATACTTTCGGAAGAATGTTTGCATATGTCCTACTGGCATTGCTGATAATCTGGTTTGGCATAAACACGCAGGCAATTGCCATCCTGCTGCAAAAAGACGGGGAGAAACTGCTCGGTCCGCTGCTTATAATTATAGGTGTAGTTATGCTTGAGCTTGTTAAAATCCCTGTTTTCAGGGGAAACGCAAAGATTGAAAAATTAAAGGAAAAGCTTTCTGGAATGGGTTTTTTGGGCAGCTTTCTTCTGGGCGCTATTTTCGCGCTGGCTTTCTGCCCTTTCAGCGCAGTTCTGTTTTTCGGAATGCTGATACCGCTCGCAATAAATGAGGGCGACCCGCTTTTTGTTCCGGCAGTTTTCGCGTTTGCAACAGGTCTGCCAGTCGTGCTGTTCTCAGCGGCATTGGTTCACGGAATTTCAAAGCTTGGCGAAACAGTAAAAAAAGTGCAGGAATTTGAACGGGCAGTGAGGATTATTGCATCAATTATTTTTGTTTTGGTTGGCGTTTATTATACACTAGGGGTTACTTTGGGCTTGATTTGATGTGGAAAAATTATATTTTCAGTAGGAAATTGCGCAGAAACTGCACTGCTTGCCAAAAAATTTAGTCGTTTAGGTTTATTCGCGAGGTGAATGCAAATGAAGATTTCAAAAGAAAACATCCTGAAAAAAGGCAACGACGGCCTTTTCCTTGGCACTGTTTTTTCGATAATGAGCCTTTCATGCCCGTGCCCGACATGCATTGGCGGGGCGGTTGTTTGTTTTCTCAACAGCGCGCGGGAAAAGCTCGGCATTGGCCTGTCTGGTTTGAGTGGGATGTTGCGGAAATGACTTGCCATGGGTGCTCAGGCAGGCGAACTCTTTCCTGCCGGACTTCCTTGTCCCTAAGGGAATTTGGAACATCTCACAAGTTCAAAGAACTTTGAGGCCTTTTGCCCTCGGGCAAAAAGAGAAAAAAGGCGGCAGGATGCTTTGAGCTTACGCTCAAAAGCTTGCAAAACTTACGCTTTAGATCGCCAGCTTGAGAGGAATTGCAGCTTCATGCAATCTGCACAAAAACTGGCAAATAAAATAAATTAGGAGGGTATGGCGAACTCTTCCTCCTCAATGCCTAAATCGGGAGCGGCAACCTCGTCCAGGTCGTCCAGCGTGCCAACAACTTCTTCAAGTTGCGAATCGCTTGAATTCAGCTCTTGGGTCAACTCTCCCTGCCCTTCATCCACTGGTTCTGAGGGAGTAGCTATCTGCTCTCCTTCTCCCTCGGAAGAGTCTTTGGCGGAAAACTCCAGGCAGCCAAGAGATGCAAAAGCAAAAAGCAATGCCAGCCCTATAAGAAACAATCTCATTCCTGCCTACCTCCTATTTCGCTGCCTGCAGAGGTTTCAGGTCTGCCGCCGCCCGGTGCCCCGGGAACATCTATATCCTCAGGCGGGCCCGCGCCTTCCCCTATGTCGCCAAGGGCTTCTGCCTCATCTGCCGCTTCGGGCAATTCCTCTCCCCCCGTGTCATTTATTATCCCTGCATGTGTTTCGGAAAATTGCTCTCTTGCCTTTCTCAGCTGTTTCTGGCAGCTCTCGTAATTCTCTGCTCCGCACTCAGTGGTTGCCACCCTTACGATCTCCGCCACAGCTTCAAGCCTGTTATTTGCCATGCTCACATTCATCCCCTTGTTTTCCAGCTCTCCAACTGTTTCCTGGGCTTTGCTCAGTATATTTTCTGCTTTTGCTATTACGGCATGATATGACTGGTTCCTAATATTGGAGAAGCTCTCCATTGCTTCCCGCCTTAGCTCCGTTGCCTCTCCCTCGTTTCCCGTATTATATGCGCCCTCCAGCAGGGCCCTGTTAGCTTCAAGCTTGCCCAAGGTCTCTTCCTGTGGGGTGGTGTTTATGCCCCTATCCTTCATCTTCTCCACCACTGCCCTTACTTTCTCCAGATGTGCATCATATACACCCAAAGTTGCATTTCTCCTTATCTCTGCAGCCCTCTCCTTTGCCTCCTGTATCTTTTCATCCCTTTCTGCCAGCCTCTCCCGAACATTTTCCTTGAGCTCTTCGTCCGACTCGCCGGCATCTTCCAGTGCATCCTCTTTGAATTCATTCGCAAGCGCGTGCATTTCACTTAAGGATTCGTTAAACTCAGATTCTTCCCCCGCGTCGGCTGATCCCTCCAGGTCCTCAAGCTTGGCTGTAAATCGGTTGCGGGCAGCCACGAGCCCGCTTGCGTCTATTCCCTTGCCCTGCAAGAATTCTATGGTGGAATTCATTGCAATGGCTGCCTTCAGCGCATTTGCGTCTATCTGCGCATATCTTGCCTGCAGTACAGCCTTGGCCTCATCGCTTGTTTCATTGCCGCTCACATCCTGCGCCATCACAAGTGGCGAAAAGAGCAAAACCAACAACATGCATACAACTTTTTTCATTATAATCACCCGGAGCAAATTCGCTCCGGTCCATATTGTTTGCTCGGGGAGTATTTAAATGTGTCGCCGTTCAAATGGGTTTTCTATGCTTTATTTGCGTTTTTATGGAAGAATAATGCTTTTTTGGAGGGAAAAAAGGCTTTTCAGGCGTTTATTAGCAAAATATGTTGTTTTTTCCTTATTTTAAAAGAAAAGAAACGCCAAAAACTCTTATCTTGCATCCATGCGCTCCCTCGAAAGGGGAAAGGCGAAAACACAAATTGAACTGAGATGAATCAAAATGAAGCATAGGCACAGGGAAAGGGGGAGGGCACAAACGCTTCAAAACAATTTATATAGGGGAAAAAGAGGGAACGCAGAAAGTTTTATATTCTACGCTATAAAAATAAGCTTATGCATGTTCCAATTGGCAAAATAAAGCCATTAATGCTTTTTTCGGTTCTTCTCCTTATATCCCATATTTTTGGCCTCTCTACACTATATGGGCAAATATATGAGTGGGAAGATGCAGGCGCGGTGTCCGGGGCGCTGGTAAAGGCATACATAAACGAATCATTGGTAGGGC
The DNA here is from genome assembly GCA_964441305.1 of Microcaldota archaeon. Lineage (GTDB taxonomy): Archaea > Micrarchaeota > Micrarchaeia > Anstonellales > CAYTXD01 > CAYTXD01. The sequence continues at coordinate 315 of CAYTXD010000041.1, read as the reverse complement.
AAACCGTGACAAACAAGAGCGGCTATTCATTCTCCCTTAAGGCCGGCGAATACAGGGTTGAGGCGGAGTGGTATGATTCAGCAGATAATGCTTTGCTTACCGCAGACGCAAATATAACGCTGCTGAAAGGGGAAGCCTCAAGGGTGGACCTGCTTCTCATGCCCTCTTTGGAGTTCCTTGCCGCGGAGGAGACAGGCATTCCTCGCTTTCCAGAAGATGAAGAGGAATTTGAGGTGGTGGGGGAAGGGAAGGCAGGGCGCGGAGCAGAGGTTGATTTTCCTGTGCATATGGCTGTTGCGGCAGTTGTATTGCTTC